>JANYCV010000039.1 GCA_025360145.1 Acidobacteriaceae bacterium | reverse complement strand
ATCACAAATCCGCCGCGGGCCTTCACTTCCTGAATATTCGACAGCGTCTTCTCGTAACGGACGCGGCTCTCTTCACTCGATGGGTCGCGCGTGGCAATCACCACCACCGGCAAATTCTCATCGATCAGCGCATTCGGCCCGTGCTTCATCTCCCCGGCCGGATACCCTTCCGCGTGAATGTAGGAGATCTCCTTCAACTTCAGCGCTCCCTCCAGCGCCATGGGGAAATGGATGCCGCGGCCCAGGAAGAGAAAATCCTTGGCGCGCGAAAGCACCCGGACTAGATCGTCGTAATTGCCCTCCCGGGAAAGCACGGTCTCCAGCTTTCCCGGAATGCGCAGAATCTCCTGTACCAGCAACTTCGATTCTTCTTCCTTCAGCGTCTCGCGGGCCTGGCCCAGGTACATCGCAAGAATGAAGAGAGCGGTCAACTGGGAAGTAAATGCCTTCGTGGAAGCCACTCCGATTTCCGGCCCGGCGTGCGTCAGTAATGTTCCCGCCGCCTCGCGCGTGATCATCGACCCCACCACGTTGCAGATGGCCAATGTTTTCGATCCCTTCGATTTCGCTTCCCGCTGCGCCGCGAGTGTATCCGCCGTCTCGCCGGATTGCGAGATCACCACCGTCAGCATATCCGGGGTGATAATCGGATCGCGGTAGCGGAATTCACTGCCGTAATCCACCTCCACCGGAATTCGGGCCAACTTCTCGATCATGAACTTACCAGCCAGCGCCGCATGCCAACTGGTGCCGCAGGCGATGATCTTGACGTGTTGAAACTCCTTGAACTGCTTCGGCGTAATATTCATCTCATCGAGGAATATCCGCCCGCTCTCCTGGCCCACGCGCCCCAGCAATGTGTCGCGAACCGCCCGCGGCTGCTCAAAAATCTCCTTGAGCATAAAGTGCTTGTAGCCGCCCTTCTCCGCCATGATCGGGTCCCACAGAATGTGCGAAACCTGGCGCTTGACGGCGCGGCCGTTGAAGTCCGTCAGATGGACTCCTTCCGGGGTAAGCACGGCCATATCTCCATCGGCCAGGAAGAACATGTCACGCGTGTGATTGAGAATCGCAGGAACGTCCGACGCGACAAAGTACTCCCCATCGCCCAGCCCGATCACCGCGGGCGGGCCTGACCGGGCCGCAACGATTTTGTTCGGGTCCGACTTGGCGATGATCGCCAGCGCGAAGACTCCGGTTAATTCCTTAATGGCGATCCGCGCCGCATCTTCCAGGTTGCCGGTGTAGTGCTTCTCAATCAAATGGGCGATGACTTCGGTGTCCGTTTCGGTCAGAAAGACGTGCCCTTCTTTCTGCAACTGAGCCTTCAGCGAAAGATAGTTTTCAACAATCCCATTGTGGACAACGACAATGTCGCCTTTGCAATCGCGGTGCGGATGGGCATTCTCCTCGGTGGGCCGCCCGTGCGTGGCCCACCGCGTGTGGCCGATGCCGTAGGAGCCGGCCATAGGGTTGGTCCGGATGACTTCTTCCAGGTTCCGCAGCTTCCCGGAGGCGCGCCGGATGCAGAGCTCCCCTTCCGACACCACGGCGATGCCGGCCGAATCGTATCCGCGATACTCCAGGCGGCGTAACCCATCCAGAACGATGGGTACCGCTTGTTGGGATCCGATATAGCCAACGATTCCACACATAGTCCACCCTCCGTATGACCAGACTCTGAAATGTTAATCGAAAAACTCGACCTGGTAATCCTCAATCACCGGATTCGCCAGTACATCTTTCGCAATCTGCTCTATTTCGGCTGCCGCGGTCGCCTGGTCCGTTCCCGGAGCAAGGGAAATTTCGAAATACTTGCCTTGGCGGACGCTGGAAATAGACGTGTGGCCTAGTCCGGCGAGTGCTCCACGGATAGTCTGCCCTTGCGGGTCGAGCACGGTCGGCTTGAGAGATACGTAAACGCGGGCTTTCATGGGATTCTTCATTGTAAACCGGGTTTCCGCTTTCCGCGAGCTAACATTTCCCTATCGTTTTGTTCCGCGTCGTGCTACAAAATAAACAAGGCGGCACTTCACCCCATCACTTAAAGCAACAACCGCCGGAGGCCTCATCGTAAAAATTTGTGTGCTGGCGAGCAGCAGCTCGGGCAATTCCACATTCATCGGGACGGAAAACACTCGCATTCTGATCGATGCGGGCCTTAGCAAGCGGGAGATTTTTGCGCGCTTGGCAGCCATCGGCGAGTCGCCCGAGGATCTCGACGCCGTGATCATCTCGCACGAACACAGCGATCACGTCTGCGGCCTGATACCCATCCTGCGCCAACTGGATATTCCTGTCTATCTCAGCACTCTCACCGCTCCGGCCATCGCCTGGGGCGAATTCGACCGCAAGAAGCTCGAAACGTTTCAAGCAGGCGAGCGCATTTCAATCGGCGAGTTGGAGATTGACACGTTTACCATCCCGCACGATGCCATTGATCCAGTAGCGTTCTGCATTCGCGCCGATGGCGTTAAAATCGGCATCGTCACCGATCTGGGGTATATGCCCGAATCCATTCAGGTTCATCTTCGCGGGGTGGATTTCCTGTTGCTGGAATCCAATCACGACCTTGAAATGTTAAAGGTAGGGCCGTATCCGTGGTCGGTCAAACAGCGTGTCATGGGCCGAAAAGGTCATCTTTCAAACGATGCCGTCTCCGATTATATTTGCGATGCCATGGATTCCAGCGTCCATACTCTGGTTTTAGGCCACTTGAGCCCCCACAATAATTACCCGGCCACGGTAGAGCTGGTTGCGTCCCAGGCGCTTGCTCAACGGTCGTTGTCCACCCGCCTCGTGGTCTCCGAACCGAAACAACAGTCCGCCGTCTTCGCTTACTAGCTCGCGGTTTTGGAGCAGGCTGATAAACTGAGTTTACGATGATTCCCCGCTATACGAGACCCGGCATGGGCCAAATTTGGAGTGACGAAAATAAGTACCACTGCTGGCTGGCGGTGGAGTTGGCTGCCTCCGAGGCATTGGCGGAGTTGGGTGAAGTGCCGCTTGAGGCGGCCCAGGCACTCCGTACCCACGCGCGAGTAGATGTGGCGCGGATTCAAGAGATTGAACGGGAAGTCAAACACGACGTTATCGCATTTACTACTAATGTAGCCGAATCGATGGCCGCAGCCGGCGCGGCGGCATCTTCCCGATGGTTTCACTATGGCCTTACTTCTAATGATGTAGTAGATACCGCACAGGCACTCCAGATAAAGGCGGCATCAGAACTCATCCGGCAGGAATTAACTCGTCTGACGGAAATACTGAAGCGCCGGGCAGTGGAGTTCCAGCATACGGTCCAGATTGGCCGCACCCACGGCGTCCACGCCGAACCGATCACTTTCGGGCTCAAGCTGGCTCTGTGGTACGACGAGATGCGCCGCAACATTCGCCGCTTTGATGCTGCCGCGGAAGACCTAAGGGTGGGGAAGACGTCGGGTGCCGTCGGTACTTTTGCCCACATCGGACCCGCCGCCGAAGAGCTGATCTGCGCCAAACTGGGATTGCGGGCGGCCCCTATTTCCTCTCAGGTGTTGTCGCGCGATCTGCACGCCGCCTACATCTCCGCACTCGGCTTGATCACCGCCACGCTTGACAAAATTGCCCTTGAAATCAGGCACTTGCAGCGTACCGAGGTGCGCGAGGCGGAAGAACCCTTCGCCGCTGGCCAGAAAGGATCTTCCGCGATGCCGCACAAACGGAACCCGGTTACCTGCGAGCAGATCTGCGGTCTGGCCCGTGTGGTCCGCTCGAACGTCCAGGCGGCTTTTGAGAACATCGCGCTGTGGCACGAGCGAGATATTTCCCACTCTTCTGTCGAGCGCGTCATCCTACCGGATTCCACCATTTTGACGGATTATCTGCTCGCCAAGACGTCCTGGCTGATCGATGGATTGCAGGTGAACGCCGAACGGATGCGGCGAAACCTGGACTCCACGCAGGGCTTGGTCTTCTCGGGTCAATTGCTGCTGGATCTCACCGCCGCGGGAATGCTCCGTGAGGCAGCTTACAAAACTGTCCAAGAGAAGGCGATGCAGGCGTGGAAAGACGAATCGGACTTTCGGAAGGCAATTTCCGACGACCCCGAGGTGCGGTCCCACCTTACCCCCGAAAAGATACTTGAGAGTTTCTCCCTCGAACGGCAACTTCGAAATGTGGACGCTATCTTCCTGAGAGTGTTCCAGTTAGGGTAAAATTGGCTGCGTTTCGTAATTTGCTATTGCGGTTTGGATCGAATCATTCGGAACGCTGCGGCACCGAGAAAAAAGAGCCCGAAGGTCATGGCGACTCCGATCTCTTTCTGGCTCGGAGATACAGCATCCAGCGTCAGATGCCCTGGCCAGTAGCGGTCCCGGAATCCGGCGAGCAGAAATACTGCGCCGGTAACTGCCAGGCAGACGGTAGTTCGAAATTGTGCGCCCATCAAAATCAAGCTACTCGATTTTGATGGCTACTGCAACTTTGCATAAAACTACGAATGTCGTTTTTATACCCCGCAAAATGGTGGCTCGTTTTTACCCACTTTGCGTTATGATTGAAAAGTGAGCGGCAACTCAATTGCTTGCTCCGAACTCTTCGGGAGAGCACCCAATGACCAAATATTCGCGCGGTGCCAGCCTCGACTTAGCGAGGGTGCTGGTCGTAGATGACGACCCAACGTCTCGTCTTACTCTTCAAACTGTATTAGAAGCGGGCGGGTACTACGTCGATGCCGCCGCGACCGCCGCCGAAGCGGTCGGAAAACTGGATCGGGAAGAATACGAGCTTGTTCTCAGCGACTTGCAGATGGAATCCCCGGAAGCGGGGCTGAAGGTCATTGCTCACGCTAAAATGATGGACTACAAGCCTGCTACGGCAATTGTCACCACCTACCACAATAATTCCGTGCGCCAGTCTAGCTCAGACCAGTCCGTTTTGGTAGAACCGGAAGATGTTCCCGGCTTGCTCGGCAAGGTCGCCAATTTGATCGCCAGCCGTGTGAATCGCCGTCTGAATCACCAGCTAAAGCACTCCGGCAACTGAGTTTTCAAACTCGTCGAGCGCCCCTTTAAAGAAGTGATCTTCCGCTTCCACCCAGATCAGCCGTTTCGGTTCCGGCAGCCCGTCGAATACTGCCTGTAGCTCCGGCTTCGGTCCAAATTCATCGTTCGTGCTGTGAATAAAGGTGCGATCTTCCGTGCATCCTTCCAGAAACGAACGATCCGCATAGACAGTGGGGAACCCCACCGCAATTATCCGGTCGACATCCGGGAGCATGCACCCCAGCCGTAAGACGATCCGGGAGCCGAACGAGAAACCGGCCAGCAGACAGGGAAGGTTCGGATACCGCGCGCGAAGCCAGGTGAGCGCCGCGCGGGCATCCTCCAGTTCGCCATTGCCATGGTCGTAGCTGCCTTCGCTGAGGTTTACGCCGCGGTAGTTAAAGCGGAGGACTACACAACCGCTTCGCCGAAGCCCGCGCGCGATCCGGTAGACCACCTTGTTGTGCATGGTGCCGCCATGGCGGGGATGCGGATGGCAAACCAGAGCCGCGTGCTTTGGCTCCTGGTCCTCCGGCTCTTCGAGTAAAGCCTCCAGCTTTCCGGCAGGCCCTTCGAGCATCAGACTTTCGATCCGGCGGGGCATCTGGGCTAAAAATCAGTTGGTGCGGTAATTGATAAACTGCATGTCGATGCCGAGATCGAATCCGTTCAGCAACTTGATGATCTCCTGCAGCGAGTCGCGATCCTTGCCGCTCACACGCACCAGATCACCCTGGATAGAAGCCTGCACTTTCTTCTTACTGTCCTTGATGATCTTCACTATTTCCTTGGCTTTCTCAATGGCAATACCCTGTGCCAGGGTGATCTCCTGGCGAACGGTTGCCCCGGCGGCAGGCTGAACGGGGCCGTAGGTCATGGCCTTCAGCGAGATGCCTCGCTTGACCAGTTTCTGCTGAAGGATCTCGGTGACAGCCTTTAGCTTAAACTCGTCCAGACTGGCGAGAGTGATCTTGTGATCCTTCTCATTGAGAGCAATTGAAGATTTCGAATTCTTGAGATCGAAACGGGTCAGCAGTTCTTTATCCGCCTGCTGGATCGCGTTGATCACTTCGGGCATTTCCACTTTCGAGACTATATCGAAGCTGTTGTCAGGCATTGGTTAATGACTTAATGCTATCAGAACCCGCTCGGTAATCTCGTCGATCATTTTTGGAAGTGACGCTTCCAGGGCCAGCGTGACGGCAGCTCGCACTCTGTCAGCCTCCAGCGAAAGCGCGACGGACATCCCCTGGATACCGGGCGGTTCCGGTACAACGCGCACTAATACAGCCGCGGTTGGCGCAAGAACCGCCGGATCAAGCGGCTGTTCCTTCTCCGATGCGGGCAAGGGAAATTCCACTGGTGCAATACGCTGCACCCTGGCAGCACTTGCGGCGGCGATAAGCGGTCGGACCATATCAAGAACCACGGACGATTCAAAAGGCTTCTTAAGAACGCCGTCACACTTCACGGCGGCAGCCTGCGCCTCATCGAAGGGCTCCAGCATTCCCGCGGTCAAGATCACCCGGACGTGCCGATGGCGAAGCTGCTTCTTCACTTCCTGGCAGATCTCGTAGCCCGACCGGCTGGGAAGCGACACATCGGCCAACACCACATCCGGGTCAACATCGGCCAAGCGCATCAGGGCGGTGTTACCGTCGGTTACGGTAACCACCTCGAACCCTTCTTCGCGAAGAATACGTTCGCCCATCCGCTGGGCGTGCGGACTATCGTCGGCAAGAAGAATTCGGCTCATACAGTGTCAGAATAGCGAAACTACTGGCTGGGGGTCTTCTTCTTTTTTTGCTTCTTTTGCGGACCCTGCTTTGCCGAATCCCGATTGGTGGGTAGCGGAGCTCCAGGCGTCACCGTCGCAGCCGGCTGAGCGGTGGCTGCGCCTCCCTCTGGCGTGGCGGGTGAATCGGTAGCCGCTGGAGCGGCGGCTCCTTCAGGCTGAGCGGCGGGAGGATTCTTCCGTGCGTCGGGCTTGGATTCAAGCAACGTCGGATCGGTAATCGGCGCAACGGTCACATCGCCGGTGAACCCGGCCGCACCGATCGCTGCTGGAACCGGCACGCTAGCGGGAACGGAGGGACGTAGCGTGGTCATCGCCGGCGTACCCGACTTCGCTGCCTGACTGACATCCGGGCCCCTCTTCAGAGGGCTCAATGCATGCGAAGTAAGCCCAGCTTTAGTCCGATTCTCAAGCTCGTACTTCATGCGGGCGTAGGCCACCGGATCTGTCTCGGGAATAGGCAGTTCCAAGGTTTCTAGTCTCTTCTTCGCGTCCTCGAAGTAAGGGCTCAGCGGGTACTCACGAACCACCCGCGCAAACGCCTCGCCGCTCTTCTGGCGGAAGCGCGTGCCCATCTTCGAATAAGAATCGCCCAGCAGCATATTCGCTTCGTCGGCGTTGCTGTAGAGGGGGTACTGGTCGGTCAGCGCTTGCAGCCGGTTTGCCGCTGCGGGATTGCTGCCCTTCGTGTGATAGAACGTCCCGCGGCGCATTTCGCCTTCGGCAATCACTTCCTGAATTTCGCGCAGCCGTTGCTGAGCCGTCGGCGCGAATTTGCTGTTCGGAAACTGAACCAGCAGATTGCGGCATTCGTCCTCGGCGCGAAGGGCGTGGTTCATATCGCGATCCGCTTTCTCCATCTGCCGGAAATGAATCATGCACACTTTCTCTTGTGCTTCGGCCGATTCTTCCAGCGTGGGATAAAACAGAATGAAGTCTTTATACTCGGCTTCGGCTTGTGCCAGTCCGTGCGTGCCGCCCTCGCGGAACCAGCTATCGGCATAGGCCAGCTTTGCTTTAGCCAGGTACTCACTGGTGTCGTAGGTGTTCATCAACGTCTGTAACGTAAGCCGCGCCACTTCAAAACGGCTCCGCTCCACGTCATTGATTGCTTTGTCGAACAGCACTTTGTCGGGCTGCTGGGTATCCTTCGTAATGGGGTTCTCATACTTCTTGCGCTTGAATCCGCAGGAACCGATTAGCGCACAGAGAACCGCAAGCGCGAGGAGACGGAGAAGCCAGTTTTTGTGATAAAGCATGATGTATTTATACCTCTAAGTGTACAGCCTGATTGGATACTACACAAAAACCGATTCGGCGCTCTTGGCAATCTGTTGCATCCGCGTCACGGTTGTTGCCGGATCGTCACTATGGAAAACGCTGGAACCTGCCACTACCCAGTCGCAACCCGCTCGAATGACGTCGCCCAGATTCTCGAGATTAATTCCGCCATCGATCTCGATGGGAAATTGCAGTCCGAGTGTCTTGCGGCGCACAGCCAGCTCACGAATCTTGTTTAATGCGTTGGGGATGAATTGCTGTGCCTCAAAACCGGGGTTGACGCTCATAATCAGCACATAGTCCACGATTGCAAGCACGTCGTCCAGAGTCTGGATCGGCGTGGCGGGGTTCAAGACCACGCCAGCTCTGGCACCCTTACTCTGTATCATTCGAATGGTCCGGTCCAAGTGCCTGCACGCCTCCTGATGAATGGAGATCTGATCCGCGCCAGCCTCGATGAATAAGGGAGCAAACTTGTCCGGGTCCTCAATCATCAGATGAACATCCAAAGTCAGCTTGGTGACCTTGCGGATCGATTTTAGTACCGGCGGCCCCAGGGTCAGATTCGGAACAAAGTGCCCGTCCATGACATCAATATGCAGCATGCGGATGCCAGTCTGCTCCACCCGCGCGATATCGACAGCTAAGCGGGCAAAGTCCGCGGACAGGATGGATGGAATAATTTCAGCCATTTGCGGCTTTCCCTACTCTTCAATACGGATTCAACTTGATGTTATCACAGCGGCGAAAAACCCATCGCCCGCATCGGTGCCCGGCGTTCGCCGGCGGGTCTCTAGAACCTTGTATTTTCCGTCGGTCTCCGCCATCACTCGCGCTACGACGTCCTCATTCTCCTGGCGTTCGAGCGAACAGGTGGAATAGACTAAGCGGCCGTTCTTCCCGAGAACCAACAGCGCCTGATGAAGCAGGAGTGTCTGTTTTTCGTGCAACTCCAGAACATCCGTCATCAGGACGCGCCACCGGATCTCAGGATTTCGCGAGAGCGTGCCGGTGCCGGAACACGGTGCATCAACCAGTATCCGATCGAATGCGCGATTGAAAGGGAGGGGCTGGGTTGCATCCAGCACAACCCTGGGGCAGCCTGACATCTGCCGCAGACGATGAAAGTGAATGTCACACGCGATTGCCCGGACGCCGGATTCCAGGGCCTGGTTGGTCTTATTGCCGGGGGCGGCGCTGAGATCCAGAAATGTTTGGCCGGGCTCAAGGCTTAGAAGCGGGACGATGGATTGCGAACCGATATCCTGGAGCCGGACGTTGCTGATGTCGCCGCCCAGCACGCGGAATCCTCCGGGGATTTCAGTTGCTTCCAGTTGAAGCGAGTGTCCGGGCGGCGGGTTGCGGAGATAGATTTCAGGCTTTTCCAGAAATGTCCGCGCAATCCGGGCGGTGGTTTCAGCGCCGAATTCCCGGTCCCATTGATCGATCAGCCACTGCGGTTGCGAGAGTTCCGTAGCGCGATCGGGCCAGGCGACCTGTTTCCGGTCAATCTTTCGAAGGACTGCGTTCACCAGACCCGCGGCGGAGCGTTTCCGCGCACGCTTGACCAATTCGACGCTTTCGGTGACAGCGGCGTGGGGCGGAACGCGGTCCAGGTGGCGGAGTTGATAGATACCGATGCGCAAGGCGATTCGGACGGCGCTGTCCAGGCGCATGGGGGCATGGAGGCGGATGAAATAATCCAATTGCGCTTGACGGCGAAGGGTTCCGTAGATGATTTCCGACGCGAGTGCTGCATCGCGGGTGGAAAGGGATTGCGCAAAGAGGAGGTCGGAGGCATAACTGCCCGATTCCACGCGTGTAAGGATATCGAAAGCGATGGCGCGGGCTGGAGAGATCACTTGGCAATCGTAGCAAGTCCCGGATAAGCTGGTATGATTAAAGCTGAAGTAGCCTTCCTTTTTCCCCGATCGTCTAACGGTAGGACAGCGGCCTTTGGAGCCGTGAATCGTGGTTCGAATCCATGTCGGGGAACCAGCCCATGTCTAACGCGAACTTGCATGGCTGTTTTATTGACAGCAGCACTTTCTGAGTCCTGCCGCGCGTATCCCCATTATTTTGCTTCCTGTAGAGAAAGCCACCACTCCGATCCAGGCCAGATCAATGCGGGTCAATTTTAGTTTCGTTCGCCCCGTTTTCTCCGGTTGATAGGCTTCCTATGTTGACGGGGGGCACGTTGAGGGCCCAAGAATTTGCTCGAACTCGCATTAGTGGCGTCGCCGGGTATCGAATCTATGCGATTCTGGAATTGCATGAGAGACCCACAGATTGTAGAAGCCGAGCTAGTCGAGATTAGCGCCATTTCAGACGATTCACTCAAATTAGAACGGATAATCGCGTGGTGTGCGACATATCCAGATGAGGTGCCGTTCGCGATACGCCTGTTGCTGGACCGATGAGTCCGGTAAGCGATTATCAGCTTTCGATACCGGCCCTGGAAGTATGGCCGGGCGAAACGATAGAGGCAACAACAGACCGTCAACCTTCGAAAGAAGGTAAATAACTTGGGGTCCAAACCGTCGCGGCTTCCGTCGCACTGGCTAGCCGGATCGGTTTCCGGAGGCGGGGGCGGGGCTGGGGGCACAAGAATTTCTTGCACTCCAAAGGCGTTGGGCACGGGCGCGTTCCGGGGCCTCTCAGAAGTGCAACTCTTGTTGGGCGCAGTGGAGGGATGATCTCGCGAACAGCCTGCATCCGACAGCATCCTTTGACTCCCAGGATCTCGGTAAGCAGAATCCTACCCATGCACCTGCTGATCTCCTTTTTTGCGATTCTGTTGCCAATCGCCACCCGCGCCTCTGGCCATTCTCAGACCAAACGGTAGCTGTACGTCAGCACTCACGATTCGGCTCAGAAGGATTAACGGTCCGGCCAAGGCATTCTGATTTTCGATATTGATCAGGGGCATAAGTTCGTGCAGCGGCGCATCGATATCCCGGCGTTTCACGAAGGACTTTGCGGTTTCACCGGAAACCTTGAGACTCACAGTGCGTACTTCTCCACCAGCAACCGCCGCGTGAGGGCTTTCGATCTGGAAACGAAAACAATTGTCCGGGATAAGACTTATGAAGCCAGCGTTGATCGATCATTCATTAGTTTAGGATGGCTAGAAAATCTACGTTCCAACCGGATATTGGTACTCCGGAGCGGACGGCGGCGAGTTGATAAAACGGGTCAATGTCGGTCCAGCGGCACTTAACAGCCTTGTCATCTCAAATGGATGCCTTCGATGGCTGCCTGAAAACCGTGCGATACGATTTTTATTGCCAGGCTTTCAGGCCCACCACCCAGGAAAAGCCTGCTAACGGTGGAGCTTCGCCCGCGCGCAACCCATCACACTTGGTTTGCTGGACTGCCCTGACCGGTGCCGTCGGGGAGAATGATGAAGCACCCGCTCGTTCCGTGCAGAAGCAGAACCGCGTTGCGCACGATACCTCGCCTGTCGCACTCCGGCTTGCCAAGCCTCATATAGCGCATTCGCAGCTGGGGTAACATCTCACCTGGGCGGAACCTGAAATCCTTCCGTATAAAATGTTTTTAAGGGAGCAGAAGACTGGCCACTGCTGATACTTGCAACCGTAAGCATCAGAGCAAACCCATCTATGCACGGAGCCGTTCTGGCGATGAAGTAGAAGGGTGACCGACAATAATTCTGGAACAGAGAGCCGCCCGCATCGAAGCCGAGCCGAAGCGGACCCTCTGGCGGCTGAGTACGAAGCGAGCGGGTTAAGCCGTGATGAGTTCTGCGGTCAGGCAGAGGTAAGCTTGGAATCGCTCGCTCGTTACGTGACGCGAACTCCAAAGCGGAGAACATCGAACAGCAGCGGTGGAGTTGGCCGGTGCTTTAATCCAGCGGCCGCCGGATCGAAGTGAAGCGCGGGTTTGACGCCAGCACCCTGCGGCAGCTCGTGGCAGTGTTGGAGCAAGCCTGATCCTGTTCGGGGCCGGGCTGGCAACGCGGATCTATCTGGCGGCTGGAGCGACAGATATGCGCAAGGGCTTTGAAGGACTGTACGGGTTGGAGCGAGACCGGCTGTCGTGCGATCCGCTGAGCGG
>JANYCV010000027.1 GCA_025360145.1 Acidobacteriaceae bacterium | reverse complement strand
GATCCGGCGGGTCCTCCTTCCAGAACTTCGTCAGCAGCCCCCGCTGTGCTGGATGATACAGCCGGATCAGGCCATGCATGGGCGGTATAAGAGCACCCGCGCCCAGCGTCCACCCTCGGGCCAGCAGATTGTTGTAGACGTCCTCCATCCGGATTCCCGTCAGCTTCCGGAATATGTCCAGTGGCTCCAGAACGTCTTGCAAATTCACCAACCGCACTTCCCATGGGCGGTCTTGCTGCTCAGCCACAGCCTTCAGCGCGGTTGCCGCACTGCGGTGTCCGCCGCCGGCGTCAAAGAAGACGAAATCGACCTTTTTCATTGCGTGTACGCCATACTAACCCACAAACAAACTAATTCATAAATGTTTTTTATGTACGTCACCGCACTGTAACCAAATTCCCTTATAAAGAGGTTGTATGAGATGCGACCTGCACGTCCACACGATCCATTCCGGCATGTGTACCGTGCCGGTCGCCCGCAATTTCTGCCGGGAGAGCTATAACGCCCCGGCAGCCGTCTACGAAAAACTGAAACAGTCCGGCATGGACCTGGTCACCATCACCGACCACGATTCCATCGACGCCGCCGAATCGCTCCGCAAGCATCCGGACTTCTTCCTCAGCGAAGAGGCCACCTGCCACATGCCGAGCGGCAGGGAAGTGCACATCGGCATCTACGATATCACCGAACGCCAGCACATCGAAATCCAGCGCCGCCGGGACGACTTCTACTCTCTCCTCGGCTACCTGAACGAACAGAAGCTGCTGTTCAGCATCAATCACCTGCTGTCGTCGCTCACCGGACCCCGCGACCAATCGGATTTCATCTGGTTCGAATCCGTCTTCCCCTGTATGGAGACGTTGAACGGCGCGATGCCCGAGCGCAGCAACCGCTTCGCCGCCGAGCTTGCCGTGCGCATGGGGAAAGCGCCCATCGGCGGAAGCGATGCTCACACCATGCGCGGAGTAGGCTCTGCCTTCACCATCGCACCCGGCGCACGCAACAAAGACGAGTTCCTTCAGGCGATTCGCGCAGGGCAGGGAATCGTCCAGGGCGAATCCGGTAGCTTTTCCAAACTGACACGGGACGTCTGGACCATCTGCGGCGGCATGATGAAGGAAAGCCGCTGGACCCGAACGTTCGCGCCACTTCTGGCAGCGGTTCCAGCGGTAGTTCTAGTAAACTGTTTAGTGGAAGCGTCGTTTGCCGGGCGATGGTTCGGCCGCATTATTTCTGTACGGAAAAGCGGTGCTTTGGCGTCCTGGGATATGGGGAAGGTATCCGTATGAGTGCCCTTCCGCAGACTATGTTGAACTTCATCACCCGGCGGGATCATAGCGTGATGCACCGGCTGAATAGCTGGCGCGCCCCGCGATGGATACGGCTTTGGATGATCTGCGCCACTCGCGGCGGCGACGGCTGGCTCTGGTACGCGATGTCCGCGGTGATTCTGCTGTTCGGGGGGCCGGAGCGCTTTCGGGCCGTGGGTGCGGCTGCAACATCGGCAACCGCCGGTGTCTTGCTGTTCATGTGGTTAAAGAAGGTGACCCACCGGCGGCGTCCCTGCGCCATCGCTTCCCATTGTTGGGCGACTCTTCTCCCCCCGGACCAATTCTCGTTTCCCTCCGGGCATTCCATCACCGCCTTCGCGTTTGCCGTACCGTTCAGTCTGTTCTATCCTTCGCTGGTCGCCGGATTGCTGTTTTGCGCCATCAGTATTGCACTCTCACGAGTGTTGATGGGAATGCACTTTCTGAGCGATGTCATTGCCGGGTCCGCCATCGGCGCCTCCATCGGCTATTGCGCTTTCCAGTTTTACAGTTGAAACTCATAGCTTGAGCGCATTCATCCCGTTACTTCGCAGCGGCTTTCTTTACCTGTCCCGTCAAAGCTGGCTGCGGCGATGGATGGAAACGTCGCGGACCGCCCAAAAACTCACTTCGCGATTTGTAGCCGGACTGACATTGGAAGACGCTCTGCGCGTCTGCGCTTCACTCAAAGGCGAAGGCATTCTGTCCTCGCTAGACCATCTGGGCGAGAACGTCCATGAACTCTCCGAAGCCGATGCAGCCCGTGAGTCCTATTTGACTGCCTTGGGGCAAATCGCCGAAACCGGCCTCCAGACCACCGTTTCCATGAAACTGACGGCCCTGGGACTGGACCTCTCCGAAGACGCCGCCCGCCAAAACACCGCCGCGCTGGTCGATAGGGCGAAGGAGATCGGCAGCCGCATCGAGATGGACATGGAGTCCACCGGATACACAGACCGTACCCTGAAGATTTTGCGAGAGATGCATCGGAAGGGCGGCCCGGTAAGAGCGGTGATTCAAGCCTATCTCTACCGCAGCGCCGGCGACATCGATCAACTGTGCCGCGACGGAATTCCGGTCCGTCTGTGCAAAGGCGCCTATCAAGAACCGCCGGACCTCGCCTATCCCAAAAAGCACGACGTTGATCTGAACTACGTCAAACTAATGAAAAAGCTACTGGATGACGGCACGTACCCGGCCATCGCCAGCCACGACGAGGCGATTCTGGATGAGGCCATCCGCTACGTCCGGGAACGGAACTATGCCGCGGACCGCTTTGAATTTCAGATGCTCTATGGAATCCGCCGAGCCCTGCAAGCGCGCATCGTGAAGGAAGGGTTCCGGCTGCGCGTCTACGTGCCCTACGGCGCGGCGTGGTATCCGTACTTCATGCGGCGTCTGGCGGAACGGCCGGCGAATGCACTCTTCCTCGTCCGCAATCTATTTCGCGGATAAACCGCCATTCCGGCAACTTCCGGGCAGTCCGCGGAGTCCAATGGGTGTATGAAATACTGGGGCTTCCTGGCAGCCAAATTGGCGGTGGGTTCGGGTGTTCTGTTCGGCATTTGGCTGGGCCTGTATTCCTGGTATCCGTTTCCGGGATATTACGCCAGTCGTCCTCAGGATGCCTTCCTGCACGACCTGCCGTGGACGACGCTGATGTTCGTCTTCAACCTGCTATGTAACGCGGTCCTGGTCTTCATCATTCTGGACCAGCGCTACCGTTGCCGGTCCTGTGGACGGCGTCTGCGCATGCCGATCAGATCCGGCTCCCATGCGTACGTGATCTTCCGGCCGCCGCGCACCGACTACATCTGCATTTACGGCCACGGGACGCTGAAGGTGCCCGAATTGCAAATTACCGGACGGGAAAAGCCGGACTGGAAAAAGAACAACGACAACATGTGGAAGGAGCTCTTTTCACTGCCCGGCAAACGTACTGACGACGATTAAGCTTGAGCCTTGTGTAACTGCTGGGCCAAGTAGTTTTCGATGCCGATCTCTGAGATAGCGTGGAGCTGCCCTTCAAGATGGTCGACGTGTTCTTCCTCGTCCACCAAAATCTCTTTGAACAACTCGCGGGACGCGTTGTCGCCAATTTCGACGGAATATTTGATGGCGGCATTCAGTCTTGGTATCGCGTCCAGTTCCAGAGCCAAATCGCTTTCGAGTTGCGCTTTCACGTTCTTGCCGACCTTAATCGGACCGATCTCCGTCATGTTCGGCGTCCCTTCCAGAAACAGGATTCGCGTCATCAGCTTCTCGGCGTGAATCATCTCCTCGATGGACTCCTTACGGTTGTATTCGGCCAGCCGGAAGTAGCCCCAGGTCTCGCACATTTTGGCGTGCAGGAAATACTGGTTGATCGCCGTCAATTCGGCTTTGAGAACTTCATTCAGCAATTGGATTACTTTTGCGTCGCCTTGCATAGTTGCTCTGATTATACATCCGAACGAATTTTGATGAAACGTTCCCTTCCCGTTGGCAGTCCGACAAATCGACAGGAGTATGTAATGAAGATTGAAAGCTTGGAAGAACTATTCTTAGAAGAATTGAAGGACCTTTATCACGCTGAAAAGCAGCTTGTAAAGGCGTTGCCCAAAATGGCGAAGGCGGCTACCTCGGAGGAGTTGCGAACAGCCTTTACCGATCATCTGGAACAGACAAAGAACCATGTCTTACGTCTCGAGCAGGTTTTCGAAACCGTGGACGAGAAGGCAAAGGCAAAGGTGTGTAAAGGGATGCAGGGCCTGATCGAAGAGGGTCAGGAAACCATTGCGGAAGATGCGCTGGCGCAACTGGCAGATCTGGGTTTGATCGCGGCGGCGCAAAAAGTGGAGCATTACGAGATCTCGGGCTACGGGACGATGCGCACGTTCGCGCAAATTCTGGGAAACCAGGAGGCTGTTCGTTTGCTTTCTGAAACTCTGAAAGAAGAAGAGGCGGCCGACAAATTGCTATCCGGAATATCGCAGTCGCTGTTGAAGGAATCGCTAGCTATGTCCGCCCAAGCGGAAACGTAGTTAACTCACCGCTGGCGGAGCGTGATTTTATGGCAACAACAGTTTGGAAAGGATACATCGCATTCGGGTTGGTTTCCATCCCAATTCGC
>JANYCV010000614.1 GCA_025360145.1 Acidobacteriaceae bacterium | reverse complement strand
GCGGGGGGCGTCCCGCTTATTGTGGACCTCTCCCGTAAGCTGATCAAACGCGAGTTTGGATCGGATCTATTGGCGGGAATTTCAATTGTCGTGTCCGTGCTGTTGGGCGAGTACCTTGTGGGAGCGATTGTTGTGCTGATGCTGTCCGGCGGCACTGCATTGGAGCAATACGCCACGCAGCGGGCCTCGGCCGTGCTGGACGCGATGGCGAAGCGGATGCCAACGATTGCACACCGGCGCACGGATTCCGCAATGGAAGATGTTGGCCTGGACCAAGTGCGGATCGGCGATTCACTCGTCGTATTTCCTCATGAGATTTGTCCCGTGGATGGAACGGTGCAGGAAGGACGCGGCAGCATGGACGAGTCCTACCTGACGGGTGAACCGTTCCGGATTTCCAAAATACCCGGTGCGCTGGTTCTATCGGGAGCGATCAACGGGGACAGCGCGCTGACGATTACCGCCACCAAGCTGGTGCCGGATTCGCGATACGCGAAGATCATGGCGGTGATGCACGAAGCCGGGCTGAATCGTCCGCGGATGCAGCGTATCGCGGACCGGCTGGGCAGTTGGTATACACCGGCGGCCCTCGCCGTCGCCGGGGTGGGATGGGCCATCAGTGGAGATCCTACGCGGTTCCTCGCGGTGCTGGTGATCGCAACGCCATGCCCGCTGCTGATTGGGATTCCAGTGGCAATCATCGGCGCAATTTCACTGGCGGCCCGTCGCGGCATCGTGATTCGAAATCCGGCAATGCTCGAACGTATCGATTCGTGCCGCACGCTGATCTTCGATAAGACGGGTACGCTGACATACGGCAAACCTTCGTTGACGGAGACGCTCACCGCGCCGGAAGTCAGCCGGAAAGACGCGCTGCGATTCGCGGCCAGCCTGGAGCAATATTCAAAGCATCCGCTGGCATCCAGCATTCTGGAAACCGCGAAGACGGAGAAGGTGGAACTTGCCTCTGTCACCCGGATCAGTGAGAAGCCGGGCGAAGGATTGCGCGGGGCGGTGGAAGGGCGGGAGGTGGAAATCACGGGTCGCTCGCAACTAAGTAAGGCGGGCGGCGTTGCCGTATTGGCATTGCCTCCGGCTGCGGCGGGAATGGAATGCGTGCTGCTTCTGGACGGCAAATACGCGGCGGTGTTCCGCTTCCATGATGAACCTCGCCACGAGACCAAACGATTCATCGGTCACCTGAAACCCCGTCATCAAGTCACGAAGGTAATGCTGCTGTCGGGTGACCGGGAGGCCGAGGTGCGTTACCTGGCGGGCAAGGTCGGCATCACGGAAGTGCGCTACGGGAAAAGTCCCGAGGAAAAGATTGAGATCGTGCGGGCCGAAGCACTGCTCGGGCCGGTGTTGTTCGTGGGCGACGGCATCAACGACGCGCCCGCCATGAAAGCCGCCACCGTCGGCTTGGCATTCGGCCAAAGCAACGACATTACGGCTGAGGCTGCCGATGCGGTTTTACTGGAGCCCACGTTGGGCAAAGTGGACGAGCTGATACACATCGGCCGGCGCATGCGCACTATAGCGATGCAGACAGCCATCGGCGGGATGGCGATGAGTATTGTGGGAATGATTGCCGCCGCGGCCGGTCTGCTTCCGCCGCTTGCCGGAGCCACTGCTCAGGAAATTATCGACCTGCTGGCCGTGCTGAACGCCCTTCGCGTGGCATTTCCCGCCGACGATCTGTCCGACGTTTGACTCCCGGCCTTAGACGCTAACTACCGGACACGGTGAGTGCCGGATGACATCGTAGGCATCCCCACTGAAGGCCCCGTCGCCCTCGCTGCGGCCCACAATCAACAGATCGGAGTGGATCGATGCAGCCAGTTGGCAGATCACGTCGGCCGGCTTTCCCAGCTTGACGAATACATCGGCGGTGCTTCCGACCTCCTGCTCCAGTTCGTGAATCTGCGCTTTGCACATTCCCACAAGCTGGCTTTCCCAATCCGCGCCAAAATTGATGGCTAACCGGGCATCCTGAACTGCGATGGCATGCACAATTCCCAACTTCGCCTTCAGGTCGCAAGCCAAGCGCGCCGCTACGGCTAGCGTATTCCTGCTGTGTTCATCAAGGCCGATACTGCACAGAATGCGTTCGAACTTCGCGGCCCCTTCGTTCGCTTGAGTTTCCAGATGAGCTCCGGTTAAGACGGGAACAGTGGCATCGTGAATCACTTTTGCGGTGATCGACCCTAGCAGGAAACGGCGAAATATTCCGCGGCCGTGTGTCGGTATCGCGATGAGATCCACGCCTTCCGTCTTCGCGTAATCCACGATTTTCCCTGCGGGGTCGCCTTTGCCTACGGTAGAAATTACGCTGATCCCGGCAAAATGTTTTGCCGCAAACGCTTCCAGCAATCCCGTCAACTCCGCGATTCGTTCTTGCGGCGTCTCTATCGGTAAAGGCGGCACGCCCACCCCCGTGGGGCCAACGAAAACATATTCGGCAACGTGCAGCAGCGAAACCTTGGCATTGTAAGTTTTCGCCAGCAATCGAACGTAGCCGGCCATACCGGAACACCGATCCGAGAAGTCTACGGGCAACAGAATGTGATGAAGTGGAAGCATCGAAGTTCTCCTTGTCAGTCAATCTATTGCAATCGTAGGGCCTGGTTACGCCGAAGCTTTGCAGGTGGCGCGAACCGGAGCCTTCCCAATCCACTGATCATGCCACTGGCGCCATGCCAGGCTTACAACCCGACAGACTTCGGACTTGTTGAGCGGCTTCGGAATTACATCGTACGCGCCGCTCCGTAAAACGTCAGACCAGAGTTGATCGCCGGCATTCGCCGTTATTACAATCACCTCCGGCGGTTCGGGCAGGCACTGAAGCTGGCGCAGCAAATCCTTCCAATTTCCATCGGGCAGTTGTTCGCTTGTAACGACTACCGGAATGTGGTGCCGTTGAACTGTTTCCACGGCGCCTGCGATACTGCCGGTTGGCCAAAGTCTCCAGGAAGTGTGGTCCAGAATGTGCTGCAGGCAGGTATGGTCGTGCTCAGCCGGGCTGATCGACAGAACTTTGACAGGCTGATAATCCGCAGTTCTCATAGCGCTCTGATTATATGCACGTAAAACACCAGTGGCTATCCCCATGTCAACCCGTGCAAATAGAGCGGCCGGTTCCTCCGCGCTGGGGGATTTCACCCATCCGGACCGGGTGTAGTAGCACAAGCGTCCCAATTGCCTCATGGAATTTGTTGCTGGAATACGGGCGTGTCTCTGGAAGATCACGTGCATCCGGGAATTCCGGAGAAACAATCATGGACACGAATTTCAGTTGGTTAATTGTAAGCTGGCTGGCGCTTGCCGTCACGCTGGTTGGGTTGATGCTTTTCCGTAAGCACACGTCCAGAAGCGAGGACGATTTTCTGCATGTGAATAACGCGACTGCCGGCATGCTGAACAGTCAAGCAGCAACGGCGCATCAAATGAATGTGCTCGACCGTTGGGTCACAATCCTCCTGACCGCCGTGGTGATCTACGGCTTGGGGATCGGAGCTTGGTCTCTGTACCAGGTATGGCAGGTGAACTCGAAACCTATTTCGTGAGAAGTGGAGTGTAGAAGGTCATTCTTATGATTAGTTTCGATAAAATACTTTTCCCGGTCGACTTTTCGGACCGCTGCCGCATTGCAGCCCGCTACGTGGAATCCGTGGCCGCCAACTTTGGGTCGAAGCTGATTCTGCTCCACGTCATGGACGTCCTGGATCCGGCGGTGGACATCAATGCCGGCGGAATGATGTTCGAGACGCAGGTGGAAGAGAGAGCGCTGGCGCTGCGAAAGGTTCTGGATCCGTACCTGGAAGCCGAACTAAAGCCGCTCAAAGTGGAGCGGCGTCTGGAAATCGGTGAACCGGCCCGCGTGATTGTCGAGATGGCCCACAACGAGGACGTCGATCTCATCATGATGCCCACCCACGGCTACGGAGGCTTTCGCCGGTTTATTCT
>JANYCV010000031.1 GCA_025360145.1 Acidobacteriaceae bacterium | reverse complement strand
GCGTGAAAACTATCGCCGTAGTTGGCCTTTCCAGCAAGCGATCGCGGCCCAGCTACGGCGTGTCGGAATACATGCAGCGGGCCGGGTATCGCATTATCCCGGTAAATCCGGCTGAAACGGAAGTATTGGGTGAGAAGGCCTACCCGGACCTCGATTCCATCCCGGTACCCGTGGATCTGGTGAACATCTTCCGGCGCTCGGAACTTGTCCCGCCGGTGGTGGATGCAGCCATCCGGATTGGAGCCAAGGCGATCTGGATGCAAGAGGATGTAGTGCATGAGGAAGCGGCGGAGAAAGCGCGGGCCGCCGGACTCATGGTCGTGATGGATCGCTGTGTACTGAAAGAACATCGTAAGATGGTTCGCTGAGCCTCGTACCATTCTGCGCGCTTCCCATTCTGACAGGCGGTCTGTTGATGAAACGCCGCTGTGGGTGTTCTGCCGATCCATGGCGCTATTTGCCCATCGAGATTTTAAGGTGACTGGGCGAATGTGCTACTTTCAAGTACAAGCGACCCGAAATGTTTGAACTCAAATCTACCGATTCCATCGCGAATGTCCCGGACGCGCCGCGTTTTGCGCCGCTGCCGGCGTTCGCATCGATCGCGGAGGGCGACGCCTCGATTGCTCCATGCGAGGGTAAGCGGATCGGGATTCTGATTGTGACTTATAACGCGGTCACTACGCTGAAGCGCGTACTGGAACGCATCACTCCCAGGGTCTGGCAAAACGTGGAAGAAATCGCCGTCTTTGACGACGCCAGCCAGGATGCCACCTATGAGCTCGCCGTGGGATTGAAAGCGCTGAATTCCTTCCCCAAACTTCACGTCCTGAAGCATCGGGAGAACCTGGGATACGGCGGAAATCAGAAGGCCGGCTACGAGTATTTCATCAATAAGGGCTTCGATATTGTGGTCCTGCTGCATGGCGACGGGCAGTACGCGCCGGAAATTCTTTCGCATCTGTATCATCCGATTGTGAAGGGTGAGGCCAGCGCGGTGTTTGGATCGCGCATGATGCGCACCTACGGCGGCCCGATTAAAGGCGGGATGCCTGCGTATAAATACGTCGGTAATCGCATCCTGACCGTTTTTGAGAACCGATCGCTGGGTCTCGATCTCACCGAATTTCACAGCGGGTATCGTGCCTACGATCTGCATGCTCTGAAGCAGATCGATTTCTCCAGAATGACCGATGATTTTCACTTCGACACCGAGATCATCATCAAGTTGCAGCATCAGCGTTTTCACATCGCTGAAGTCCCTATTCCCACCTATTACGGCAACGAAATCTGTTATGTGAATGGCCTGAAGTATGCCCGCGATGTTTTCAGTGCGGTACGGCGATACAGGCAGACCTGCCGTTCGGTGGAGCGCCACCCGGAGTTCGCGGAATACTTCAACCACTATCCAATCAAGAAGAGTCGCGGCTCCAGTCATGCTTATGCGCATGATTTTGTGGGGGCCCATCAATCTGTTCTGGATATCGGCTGCGGCGAAGGCCACATGGCGGAGGAACTGCAAAAGGCCGGCAACGTGGTGACCGGCCTGGATGTTCTGGACCAGCCGGCGAAACCCGACGCGTTCGAACAATACATACCGTGCGACCTGGAGAACGGTTTCGTAGCCAGCATCGACCATTTGCAACGAAAGAAGTTTGGCCGCATTCTGCTGCTGGATATTTTGGAACACCTCCGTTATCCGGAAGTGATCCTGCGCAACTGCCACCAGCTTCTTGAACCCAATGGACATCTGGTAGTATCGCTGCCGAACGTCGCGAACATCAGTGTCCGGCTTCTACTGCTTATGGGCATGTTCAACTATACGGAACGCGGCATATTGGACCGCACCCACGTTCATCTTTACACCCGCCGCACGGCCAAGCAGCTGCTGGCCGATAACGGATACGAGGTGGTTAAGGAGAAGATGACCGCGATGCCATTGGAGTTGGTGTTTGGAATCTCGCCCGAAAATCCATTCATGCGTGTGGTCAATCTTTGCATGCGCGCATGCGCCAGGCTGATGCCGGGTTTATTTGGCTATCAGATCATGTATGTAGCCGAGTCGAAGCGAAACAAGTAAGACAGTCTACTTATTCCCAATTCCCCCGCGCAAATCATTCAGCACGCTTAACACGCCAGGCACCAGCGTAATCACAAAGAGCACCGGAAGAATGAACAGAATAATCGGGAACAGCATCTTAATTCCGGCCTTTGCCACCGCTGCTTCCGATCGCAACCGCCGCCTCTGCCGCAACGAATCCGCATACACCTTCAGCGCCTGCGACAGGCTGGTTCCGAACCGCTCGCTTTGCACAATCATCGCCGATAGCGACTTAAGATCCTCAATCCCCGTCCGGCGCACCAGTTGCTGAAAGGCTTTACTGCGGTCCTGTCCGGCCTTCACCTGCATCACCACCGTGTAGAATTCCGAAGCCAATTCGGGATAGATATACTGCATTTCCTCGCTGACCCGCAGCAGTGCCTGATCCAGCGCCAACCCCGTTCCCAGCACGATGCCCAGCAAATCCACCGTGTCAGGAAGCGCTTCCTGCAACTTAGTCCGGTAACGCTTCACCAGCCGGTGCAGCACCTGGGGCGGCAGTAAATACCCCAACAGGCCCGCCGCCATTACTCCGCCGAACTGACTCGACATCGGATTGCCGCGCTGCATATAGAGCATTCCGCCCAGCAGCAACAGCGCGAAGATCATCTGCCCAATCGCGTATCGCGCCAACGCCTGTCGATTGCGGATTCCCGCCTGAGCCAGTTCCTTCTCTGTATCGCCCATCCAGTCTTCGCCGCCCGGAATGAGACTGATGACATATAAGAAACTATTCACGAAACCGCCTCCGCCCTTGCGCTTAGGGGCTCGCGCGGACGCTACCATGGCGTGCGCCTGCAATTCTTCCAGCCGGTCTCCCAGCGGGTCCTCCTTGTCCTGAAACAACTCCAGTCCAGACCAAACCAGCGCCACGAAGGTGCTGAAGGCCAGCAGGAAGAATAAGGTTCCGAATATCATTGCGCAGTCTCCTATAACTTTGGATTCGCCAACTTACGAATCACCAGAATTCCCACGATCTCGGAAATAATAGCGTATGTCAGAAACTTACTGCCGGTTTCGTCGGTGTAGAGAAGCATCATGTATTCCGGTTTCAGAAACCAGAATCCGATACCCACCACCAGCGGCAGGGAACACAGCAAGCCCGCCGAAAGCCGTTGCTGCGCGGTGGCCGCCGTTAGCTTGGCTGCGAGGTTCAACCTTTCCCGAACCAGCATTGCCAGGTTTTCCAGAACAGTCACCATATTTGCGCCGGTTTGCCGCTGCAGGATGAGTCCAGTAACGAAGAACTTCAAATCGATTACCGGAATGCGCGTGCCCATGTTGTGCAGTGCCGTCTCAATCTGCGACCCTAGTGCGAGTTCTTCCAGCACCTTGCGGAATTCCATTCGCACCGGATCGAAGGTCTCCTCCGAAATCGTCTCCAGACCCGCATGGATATTGTGGCCCGCGCGCATGGAGCGGTTGAAGAGATCGATCGCGTCGGGCAGTTGTTCCTCGAATTTCGCCAGCCGATGGCTGCGCTTGAAATTGATATAGGACAGCGGAATGGACCCGAGTCCGGCGGCGAGCACCAACCGCAGGAAAATCATGGAGATGAAAAAGCCGGACACCGCGTACGTCAGCACCGTGATCAGCACCATCAGCGTAAACACTTCGGCCGCACGGTATTTGAGATTCGCCTGATCGATGTGCATCTGCAATCGACGCAAGGCGCCGATCCACGAAACGAAATCGCCTAGTGACGCCAGCGGTCCGCGCTTTTCCCGCTTGAACAAATCGGGCGCGGATCGCGTCCGCATCCCGCTACGCGCCCGCAACTCGCGCAGCCGCCCTGCGAGAAGCTGCTCGGATTCCTGTTGCGGCACATACCACACCAGGTAGCCGGCGCCCGAGAGCGCCGCGGCGAAAATCACAAATGCGACCAGAACGAACATCTACTTATCCTTGACTTCCATCTCTTCACTGAAAATCGCCTGCGATAGATGTACACCGTAAGCCTTCAGCCGGTCCATGCAGCGCGGCCGGTATCCTGTCGCCCTGAATTTACCCACCGCCTTGCCGCGCGCGCTCATCCCGGTGCGCTCAAACACAAAAATGTCTTCCATGTTGACGTGCTCATCTTCCACGTCAGCCACTTCGCTGATGCTCAGAATCTTTCGCGTTCCGTCGTTCAGCCGGATCACTTGAATTACGATGTGAACGGCTGAGGTCAACATCTGCCGCACCACTTTGTCTGGAATGCTGGAACTGGCCATCATCACCATCGTCTCCAGCCGCGAGAATGCATCGCGCGCGGAATTGGCGTGGCAAGTGGTCATCGATCCGTCGTGGCCCGTGTTCATTGCCTGCATCATGTCCAGGGCTTCGGCGCCACGGCATTCGCCGATGATAATGCGATCCGGCCTCATACGCAGGGCATTGATCACCAGATCGCGCTGCGTGATAGCGCCTGCGCCTTCGATGTTCATGGGGCGCGTTTCCAGCCTGACAATGTGCGATTGCTGAATCTGCAACTCGGCCGTATCTTCAATTGTGACGATGCGCTCTTCTTCCGGGATGAAGCGCGAAAGCGTATTTAACATCGTCGTCTTTCCGGCACCCGAACCGCCGGACACCACGATATTCAACCGCGCCTCGGTGCAACCGGCCAGGAAATCGAGCATGCCGGTGGTCATCGTCTCATTCTTCAACAAGTCTTCGGTGGTCAGTAGCTTCTTCCCGAAACGGCGTATGGAAAGGATCGGTCCAATCAAAGAAAGCGGCGGAATCACCGCGCAAACGCGCGAGCCGTCCGGGAGGCGCGCATCCACAATCGGCGATGAATCGTCGATGCGCCGGCCAATGTTCGAGACAATGCGATCGATGATCATCCGCACATGCGCCTGATCCTTAAACCGGACGTTGGTCTCCACCAACCGGCCGCCGCGCTCCACGTAGATGCTGTCGAAACCGTTTACCAGGATGTCGCTGATTGTTGGATCTTTGAGCCGCGGCTCCAGCGGCCCCAGCCCAAATACTTCATCCAGCACTTCCTCAATCAGCTTCTCGCGCTCGGCCACGGTCATCGGAATCGACTCGTCCGTCACCAGCCGTTCCACCACATTGCCGATCTGTTCGCGCACGCCCTCTTTATTCAGCGCCCGCAGTTGGTCGGGTGAAAGTGAATTCAGCAGCTTCGAATGAATCTGAGTCTTTACGACGAACCACCGGTCCGCCCCGCTGGCGGGTCTGACCATCGGGCGAGTGCCCATCTTAGAACGCCTCCGTCTGCATACAATCAATCATACGGCTCAGGCCGATTTTGCCACGCTCTTACTCATGCCCGTCGCTTTGTCCACAAACGCGCGGAACGCCTTGTCGTATTCCGGCGCCGTCTGGCGATCCGCCACCAGCGGACGCGCTTTATTCACTGCCGTCAACATGGCAGGGGTCTCCGGGATACCGTAGAACACCGGCTGATTCAGCGTCTGCTGGATCTGTTCCAGGCTTGTATAGTTTGGATTGTTTCGCTTCTGATACCGGTTGCAGACAACTCGAAGCTGATCCTGGCTGAACCCCATGCGCATCAGATAAGCGATGTAGCGCTGCGCGTTGCGAATGGAAGGGAATTCCTGCGTGACCACTAGAAAAATAATGCTCGATGCTTGCAGTGCGCCCAGCACGATTTCGTCCGAGACCGATCGCCCGGCGTCCACCACAATCGCTTCGTATTTCTCCACCAGAAACGTTCCGAATTCGCGGAACATCGCCTCGGAGAAATAACCCCGCTGTTCCAGCGCGTCCGGCGGACCCACCAGAAAAAAGCCCAGCGGGTCGCGCGTCACAAAGCCTTCGAATAGCGCCTGGTCCATGCGCGAAAGATTTTCGCCCACTTCCTGCAGCGTGTACTGGGGTGCTGCTCCAAGCTGCATCGCCACGTCGTTCCCGATCGCATCCAGGTCGATCAGTACCGTCTGCTGCTTGCGCTGCGCCAGTACGGAGGCGAAGTTCACCGCCAGGCTGGTTGTGCCAACGCCGCCTTTGGTTCCCAGAAAACTATAGATACGGCCCAGTTTGCTGGTTCCTGAACTGGCACGCCGCGGCGTCTTTTCGAGCCGCGTAATGGCATCCTTGAAATCGGTCCGTCTCAGCGGCATCGTCAGGAAATCGTTTGCTCCGGCGCGAATGGTGGCGATGACGGATTCGCCGTCGCCGCTATAGTTGGCTGCGATGATGTAGAGATCCGGGGCCGCCGCGCGTACCTTTTCGAGAATGCGGAACCCCTCTGCCGGATCGCCGCCGATATCCAGAATCAGCGCGGCTTCGGGATGGCGTTCCAAATCCTGCAGCACGCGAATGTACAGGTTCGAGGCGACATCGGCGTACTCGGAGATGACCTTCGCGTTCGGCTGATTCAGCAGGTTCTCGCGGATCATTTCCCGGAACTGCTCGTCTGTGGATGCGACTAACAATGAGATCGGCATGTGGAATTCCTATGGCAGGCACGTATTTTGTTCTGGATCGCAGCCTGCGCCTTCAATGGGCATGGATGTTCGAAAATCAGGCAGGGCCACCGGAGGCAGCCCCAATACATTCATGAATCTGGTGAACTGATAGTTGGCGACGCTCACCGTCACCGCAGCCGGTATGCAGTCGGCGCTGCACTCGCCGCCGTCGCAAGTGAAATCTACCAGACCGCCGGTATCGGGATCGCGCGAAAAATACTTCACCGTGATTTCCGCCTGACCGTTTTGAAACTGATCCATATCGATCATGATCGGCACATGCGTTCGCATATACGCGACCACGTTTTCGCCCGAAGCCTGCCAGCAATGCGTGGTGGCATAACGCGCCCCGTCGCGCGTGAAATCGACAATGCTGTGCCAGATCCAAAGCAGTTGCGCCGTGAAGATAATCATGAATGTCATCGGCACCAGGATGCCGGCGAAGGTGATGGCATACTCCACCAGGGCTTGTCCCGATTGCGATTTGCGGCGCCGTAGCCTCATTCTTAAGAGCCTCCGAACGGCACGCGAATGCGCGGCTTAAATAGAATGGGGTCCGTAGTCAGGTAAGGAATGGTTGGACGGACGGAATATCCGTCGGGAATTGAGACGACGATGAAATCGGGCGACCGCCCGCCCGAGGCGAGGTCGCAGCCCGTGATCGAGCAGTCGCATTCGCCCAGGTCCTGCGTATCGGTCGAGTATCGCTCAATGCGTACCTGAACCATGTCCGCAGTAAGGTTTGCCAGGATCGTGTTTGTACTGGAGTCCGTGCCGCCGCCGATGGCGAAGTTTTTGGCGGCGGCGACTATCG
Organism: Acidobacteriaceae bacterium; assembly: GCA_025360145.1. Classification (GTDB taxonomy): domain Bacteria; phylum Acidobacteriota; class Terriglobia; order Bryobacterales; family Bryobacteraceae; genus JANXXV01. The sequence continues at coordinate 11,720 of JANYCV010000031.1, read as the reverse complement.
AATCCGAATCGGCGCAGAAGTTCACACCCTGCTGTGTTCCCACGTAGCGAGCGATCGTATACATGGTTTTCTGCAGCGTGTAATAGACGTAGGTGATACGCGCCAGTTCGCTCATTCCCACCAGCAAGAGAACCAACAAAGGCACCCACATGGCCATCTCGAGCATCGCATTGCCGCGGCGAGTTCTCATTGGTGCAATACCACTTTGCCTGGACCATTCGTGATCTGACATCCGCTGAATGTGCCTTGCTTCACCGGCACGGCGCTTCCGATGTAGAGGGCCCCGAATCGCGCATTGAAGTCCGAAGGATTCAGCGTGACATCGTTCGGATTGGGCTCCACCAGAAACTGCCGGAACCCCAACACCGTCATGGCGCCGCTTCCTGAAAGCGCATCCACTATCGGGATAGTGATTACGCGCCGTCCGTTGCCGGTATAGGCGGTGTAATCGTCCAGGTCTGTGATGTCGGTATCGGCAATTTGCGCCGACAGAATTGTATCGGCTTCCGCTACGTTGGCGCACGCCGTTGGGACGGATGTCGCATCGAAACGCGATGCCAGTCCGCAAAGAAAATTCGAGGCCGGATTCGGAGGCCGGTTCAGATTACAGTTCAATGGCACAGCCGTGGCCCACACCAGCTCGGCGGCATTCACCGAAACGCACGCCTTGGCGGCAGTTACATTAGCGGGCAGTCCTTGCGCGCCGATGCGGTAGAGCTGCGAGGTCGAATCGGGAAACAGCGTTGCATCCGCGTCCAAACGGTCGAGAAGCAGATACTGAATCCGTTGCACGCTCGCACCGAGGCCGCCGGGCGTTGGGGGGCCCGCGCACTGATAACCAAGCGTGTACCGGTTTTGAACGGTGAAGCCGAAATTGATTGTATCGGATGCATCCAGCGCCGCTATCGCGATGGGTTCAATTCCGCAGGCGGTGCAGAGCGGCGCGCTGACGCCGGCAACGGCTTGTGCGGCAATCTGCGTCTTGCGCGTTTGGCCGAGCGACAGGAAACTCCAAAACGTAAGAGGGGCATCCGCGGTAATTGTCACTCGCGCATGTTTCGCCGTGGCCCCGCTGGCCTCCGATCCGCCAGCGCTGGAGCCGCCCACCGCATCTACTACGGTTTCGTAGTAGGTTGGATCCGGCACCTCGCTGTTGAGGTTGCCATTCGTTTCACCGATGTTCAATCCGCCGAAATCATAACGATTCCCGAACCCGCCGGTGTTGTTGAACGTCAACCGCGCCGAGGTGGAGGCGTCCACTACGCTTGCATCCGTACCGATTAACTTCTGCGCGGCTGCCAGCGCCATGGAATCGGCCGCCGCCTTCAGCTCTCCACGCACCAGATACAGCCGCCCCAAATCGACTGCGAAACCCATGAACCCGAAGAACACCGGCACCAGGATGATGACGATCTGAATAGACATAGATCCGCTTTCGGATCGCCGGGCGTCGGTTCCGCAGCGCATCGCGGCCACTCGTTTACTTTGGTTCCTGATGTCCACGCGGTCCTACGAAAGCGGGATCTTGAGCGGCTTTCTTGTTCTTCTTGGCGTCTTTCTTTGCCTTTTCCTCGGCAACGGTAGGCAGGAACGCCGCAGTCATATCGGGCATTTTCGCCCTCTCGTCCGGCGAGAGCGGCTTGACGAAATGTGGCGTGATTACCACCAGCAGTTCATCCATGGTTTTCTTGGTGGAGCGGCTGCGGAATAGCTGGCCGAGGACCGGAATGTCGCCCAGGCCCCAAACCCGGTTCAGTTGTTCCACGACGCGATTGTCGATCAAACCTGCAATCGCAAAACTTTCGCCGTCCCTGAGGATGACCTCCGTTTCCGCCCGGCGCGTGGAGACGGCCGGAATCAGAAAGCCCTGCAGCGTAACTGCGTTCGCAAAATCGAGCGCGCTCACCTCCGGATGCACCTTCAGGTGAATTGCCCCGCTGGGCGTGATTGTTGGAGTAAAGCCAAGCTGCACTCCGAACTTTTTAAACTGCACGGTGACTACGGGAGCCACCGCGCCACCGGTGGGAGTGGCGGTTAACGTAGGAAACGGAAATTCGCCTCCTGCCAGAAAGCTGGCTTCACTGCCTTCAATGGCAATGAGATTCGGTTCGGCGAGGATTTGCAGTAGATTCCGGCCTTGCAGCGCGCGAATCGTGGCGCCGATATTCAAGTCCGGCCGGAAGACGAATAGATTGAGCAGATCGGAGAAGTTCGTAGTCGGGGCGTTCGTGTTGCCGTTCTGATTCTGCAATTGGCTAAAGCGCGGAGCCGCGAACTGCTGGGTGGAGGTGGCGCCCAACGACTTTCCGTTGGTGGAAACGAGGTTGAAGCCCAACTCCTGAAGCGCGATTCGATCGATGCTGGCGAACTTCACTTGCAACAGGATCTGCTTTGGATCTTCGGCGGGCGGCGTCTGCAGTAAGTTCACCACGGTCTTGGCGCGCGTCGAAGCAAGTGCCGCCGCGCGCTTGGATTGCGATACATCCTTTACCGCGCCGGTTAGCACCAGTGTGTCGGCATTTCCGGTAATGGAAACCGACGAGTCCGGAAACCCATCGCGAAACTCCTTGCGGAAGTTGTCGAAGTCGGAATTGTCGGGGGTAACGCTGACGTTATAGCGCCCCGCAACGGCGCCTGGCTCCCAGATCATAATTGTCGTCTTGCCCGGTCCTTTCGCGTTAATCATCACCTCGCGGGGCGAAACCACAATGGCATCGGCGATCTTGGGCTCGGCCACCACCACTCGCACGATGTCGCGATCGAATTGGAGCAGTTCGCCCTTCCCGGACACCATCGTCATATCGTGCGCAACGGGACTCTGCGCGAACAGCGAGATACTGGCTACAAGCAGAACAGCGTATCGAATTCTCATTGAAAGATTTCCTGAACGTGTTTGTCGCCACGATAGACGTCAACAACAGCTCGGGGTTTAGGCGGCTCCTTCTTTTCTTCCTTCGGTTTCACAGGTGGCGCTCCACCAGTAATCTCATTCCACACGCCGTTGTTGCGGATGTTGGGCATGTTCAACCGGCGGGCATTCTTGGCGGCGCCCGCGAACATCTCCGGATCTATGGATTCCGCCGTTGCCGCTTCCGAATTCTCGGCGACCGACCTGTCCAGTGGGTTGCGGAGCGCCAAACTGATCTTGCCCTGGTTCTTCGCCAACTCCAGTTTCTTTGCTTCCTCCGGCGTGACCAATAGCGTGGCCGCCTGCGTCAGCGGCCTGCTTACCTTCGTATCCATCGCCTGTCCGGCCTCGGTCAGCCGCCCAATGGAGAGCACGATCACATCTTGCAAAATCGTAGTGGTCAGCGCCTCTCGCATCGATCCGGTGCGCGTGAACATCACATCCACGTGGGAGCGCGGCTGAATTAATCCTCCCGCTCCGGTGGCGTCGGTGACGGGCACGGAGACCGCGCGTTTGCCGCTCTCAATGGTGGCCGAGATGCCTTCCGCTCCGCCCATACTGGCGAACTTATTCTTCGCGAACGTTTCGTTGGAGTTGATGGGATGCAGCAATATCTGGTCCAGCGCCGCTGCTTCCTCGGTTATCGCCATCCGCGGCAGATCTTTCTCCGCGATTTTGATTTTCTTCAGGTCGGTCTTCTTTAATCGCGTTCCCGCCGGCATATCACGGGAAGCAGCAATTACATCGAGCAGCTTTTCCGTGCGCGGCGACGCTGCTTTCGCATACACCAGCCAAGTGAGCAACGCGGCCGATACCCAGGCGCCGACGAAGATCATTAGCATTTTCTGACGATCCATAGTTACTGCTTCTCCAATAAAGTGGCCGTTCCGTCCGTGTACTTCTCTTTCCAGCCAAGCTGCCGTAGCGCCGGAATCAGCGAATATTGATTCGGCAGCAGCGCGTGGGTGAAGCGATCCCGATCCAACAATTCGCGCCATCCCGGCCGCACTTCCACCAGTCGCAGATAATCTTTCATATACGCGCTGCCGTAGAAATCACTGCGGCCATCGAAGAAGACCGGCCTGGTTCCGTTAAACCGGTAGATCAGATAACCGCCGAACTTATCCGGCGCGAGGAGGCGAATGTCAGAAGGTAATTTTTCCAGCACCAACGATGCCTCCACCGGGAATTCGGCGGGTGGAAAGCCCGTGCGCGCCTGAATGGCTGGTGCGTGAAGCACGGCGAACGCCAGGAAGATAGCCACCGGCGCGACAACATAACCACGCAGCCCCGCGTCGATAGTGCGTAGATTCATCGAATACTGTAAGAAGCTGGCGAGTGTACGTTGCAAGGCAGGCCGCAGCCCCTCAGCCGCCGCAAGTGCTTTCGAAATTGCGCTATTTGCGATCGGAAGCAGTATGAGGGCGACTAGCGGTAATGCGCGGGCGGAACGCAATGCAAGAGCGAGGAATACGGCCGAGAGCAGGAAGTGCGCCAGGTTCCGTTGACCCAATGCCACGACTCCGCCGAGTGCAGCCAAGCCAACGCACAGAAGAATCTGGAACGATCCTTCCACGTGGAAATTGAAGCTTTGGAATTCGCCAATGCGGTCGAGCAGCTCGCTGTTACTCAGATATGCGATCACATGCCGGTGCAGTTGCCACCCGTACGGATTCACAAACCCGCCCGCCAGTGCCGCGGCCGCGATCACGGCGAAGAATCGTGCCCGCCTCCATTCCGCTGTGCGGTCCAACTGCCAGATGAGAGGCCGCAGCAGGTGCGAGAAACAGTAGATGACGGCAATTAGAGGCGCAAGAAAAAAGCTGGCGTGCATGTTTGCCCACAACGCCCCGAATAACATTGCCGCTGCAATGGAGCGCCTTTCCGTTCTTCCCCCGGCGGTTTCGGCGTACCATACCGAACCCAGAAGAAACAGCCAGCCGAACACATGCGGCCGAGCCAGCCAGTGCAGGTTTGCCGTGGAAACCATCAGGGTAGCCATCGCTCCGGCAATCAGGAAATTACCTCCAACCGCCCAGTGAAGTCGAAACCAAAACCAGGAACAAGCGCCTATCGCAACTCCATAAAGAAGCGCCACTCCACTCATTCCATCCAGCCGGTGAGCGGCGCCCATCAATACATCGGCGCCCCACTCCCATGCGAACCAGCTTTGCCCGCGGCGAAGTAACGAGTAAGGATCCGAGTGCGGAAGCCCGGAGCCGGAAAGAATGGCTTCTCCGGTACGGATGTGCCACCCACTGTCAGAATCGCGGAACAGTTTCTGCGTGCCGTCGAAAAGGAACAGACAAATGAAAAGCGTGAGGATACCAACCAGTAGGGCAGCATCCGGCACCAACCAGGATAGCCGGGAAAGGGGCGCCGGTGTTTTGCGCTGCATGACGCCCGTGTTCTCAAGTGAGCAGGTCCTATCCATCGTAAGCCGCGCCTATGTTGACCTGCGCCGGTGAGCTATTGTCCCGACGTGCCGATGCTGGCCAGGCCCTGAGTGATGCTTGAATACAAGCTCACTACCGCCGTAGACAACTGGTTCACCGTGGTGATCAGCGCCAAGCCCACGGCGGCCACGATCAAGGCGTATTCCACAAGGTCCTGGCCCTGTTCGTCTCTCAGTAAGCGAAGTAAAAAGTGTTTCATGGCTGGATCTCCTGAATTATTTCGAAGCGGTCGTCACGTTCTCTTGTTCGTGGACTCGCTCGTCGGTACCTAACAAAACTCTCTTCATACCTGCGGAAAACCGCTTCCATTTTGACTTTGGAGCCTTTGCCGGAACCGCGAACGGCTGCCCGTCCAACTCCGATACCAGTTGCAGGTTGCTCAGCGCGGCAGGATGATCTTTTCTATATCCTAGCGCTATCCGCAATTCCGTGCGCGCCTGCTTGTACAACCCTTGCTCAATCAGGACGGCGGCCAGGTTGCTGTGCGCCGTCGCCGGATCGCTAACCGATTGCATATGCAGCACTGCTTCCTTCGGCTGCGATGCCAAGGATACACCTAGGTTATTTCGCGCGATCTGAGAGTGAGGGGCAATCGCCAGCGCCCGGCGAAATTCCTCGGCGGCTTCCGCCGGTTTCTTCTGCAGCAGCAGGTTGTATCCCAAGTTGTTATGCAGCGAATCCGATTTCGGATTCAGCAACAGTGCCGCGCGGTAACTCGCTTCGGCTTTGGCAAACTGTTCCGCCTCGTCCTGCAGTATTCCAAGCCAGCAAAGCACGTCAGATGTGCTGTTGGGATGCGCACTCTGAAACTTGGCGAGTGTTTCCAGCGCTTGCGCGGGCAATTCTAACTGGCGAAGCATACGGGCATAAGACGCTGCCGCATCGGCTGAGCCGGGCACCAGTTGCGAAGCCAAACGGTAATGCTCGGCGGCGATCTCCGGGAACCCAATCTCTTCGTAGTGCCGGGCCAAATCCATGCGCGTCTTCAGGTCTGAGGGGTTAGCCGCCATCCGCTGCCGCAAGGCGCGAGCGATCGTGTCTCCATCGCCGGCATCGGCCGCATTGGCAATCTGCCGTTTCATCACGCTCAACGGCTGGGTATCCCGCGAAACTTTCTCCGGATGGCGCAACATCTGCGCGGAACTGGTCCGGACAGTATGCGTGCATCCGCTTGCCATGAGCGCCATAAGCAGAATCGGGATGGATTTAGTCAGCTTCACTTTATAAGTTCCAACTCATCGCCCGGTTGTGTCCCGGTTGCAGCTACGGTTCCGGCGGGCAGTTCCAACACCGAGTGCGCCCTTAAACACAGTGCTATCCTCCGGCGGCCCATGTCTTCCCTGATCTTTAATACTTTCCGCTTCTTGTTCAAGAACAGCACATCGATTGAAAACTTCATGCCGAACGTGTGTACCGCCTCACAGGGGACAATCCAGACGCCCTGGCCTTTCGCCAAGCCGGCATGTTTCAGCAGCCCCGTGCGCCGCTTGCTGCTAGTATTTGCAACGTCAATAGCGTCGCCCAGCAAGATCGCTCTCGTTCTGTTCTCGACTCGCACTGACCGGTAACTCTCCTTAACCCGAGGTCCACGAAATTGTTGCGCGGCATTTAGAAACTTATGATGGATCGAAGGGTTTAGAGTATCTTAGTGGTGATGATATTGCAATCCAAAACTCGCACAATCTCTGTATTGCCCATTTCTGTACTGTTGTGCTGGATAGTACTAGCGCCGTGTCTGATCGCACAGACCGCGGGTCCGTCGTTCGGTACGGTTGTCGCCTTGGGAGGCACTCCCTACGATTCCGTCATCGATGAATTGCGCGGCCGGGTGTATTTCGTAAATTCTTCCGCCGGCCGTATTGACATCTACAACTACGCGGCCAAGCGGCTGGCTGGCAACATTCGGGTGGGCACGTTTCCCACCGGCGCCGCCATGTCGATGGACGGGGCTTTTCTCTATGTTACGAATACCCAAAGCTCGACTCTCAGCGTGATCGATTTGGCGACCGACTCGGTGGTGGTGACGGTGAGTCTTCCGGCGCGTCCGGAGGGTGTTGCGGTCGGCATTGACGGCCGCGTGCTCATCACAACCCAGGGATCGGGCGCCAACAACGCGAATAACACGCTGTTGATTTTCGATCGGACGCAGACACAGACGGGGCAAGTGACGCCCGTTGTGACGCCTCCCGCCATCAGCACGCCTGCGCCGCTTCCAGCAGTTTTCATCGGACGGCCCGCTACCCAGTTTCCGGGTAGGCTGCTGCGCACGCCGGATGGCAACTTTATCATCGGAATGGTGGCCATCAATCAGACGACCAACGGCGCCAATACGACGCTTTTCGTTTACGAAGTGGCCTCCGGCGTAGTTCTAAAGAATCGCACCGTCACCGGGCAGTCCACCGTACTCTCCATGTCTCCGGATGGATCGAAATTCATGGCGGGGTCCACGCTCTACGATGCCGGCACCCTGCAGGTGATCGCGCAGCAGAACACTGCCAATTTGCCCTTCTTTATCGGCAATGGATTCAATCCGAACTTTAACGTGCAAAGCAACTTGGGAGGAAGCATATTTGCCCCCGGCGGCACCGCCATTTACAGCGCATTCAACACGAGCGGGAACGGCCAGCGTCCGGTGGCGAATGTGCTTTATGTTTCAAACCCGCAACATCTCGGCGTCCGTCTGGGCATCCGCATGCCGCAGAGTATCCTCGGGAAGATGGTTGGCACATCCGACGGCAACAATATCTTCGCTATTTCGGAATCCGGATTCATCGACCTGCCGATTTCGACCCTCTTCGACTACCCGATCATTCAACCGCAAACCACGCAGGTCTTTCTGGCGATGGACGATTGCAATAAGGGTCTCAGCAAGGCCAGCGTGACAGTAGCGAACCTTGGCAGCGGCAAACTGACGTTTAGTGTACCGACTGTTACCACTGCGCTGGTAACGCAAGCCTCCAGCGGCGTAGTTCCTGCCGATGTGGACTTCATTATGGAACCCGGCCGCAGTGGAGTTGCCCGCCAGGCGGGCACCAATCTTTTCACGAACGCAGGCGGAGGGGGCGGCACGCCGATCAACATCACATTGGCCTCGCCCCAGGCCATCAACTATCCGAACACGATCCGCGTTTATATGAATTTCCGGCAATCGGATCAGCGGGGAATCATCTATCCGCGCCCGGTTTCCCTCAATAACGGCCAGGGATTGCAGGAGCTTGTACTGGATGAGCCCCGCGGCCGGGTGTACATTTCGAATTCCGGCTACAACCGCGTTGAGGTCTTCGATATTAAGAAGCAAAAATTTATCGATCCCGTCGAAGTGGGACAGCTTCCAAGGTCCATGGCAATCACGCCGGATGGAGGCACGCTCTATGTGGGAAATACCGGCGGAGAATCAATCAGCGTGCTGGATCTGGATTCGCTGAAACTGGCGGCGCAGGTGGACTTTCCTCCGATCCCGCGCGCCGGGAACCAGAATGCAATTCAACCGGCGGCGCTGGCCATGGGCCTCTCCGGACTTCAGTTCATGATGTCCAACGGAACCTTCTGGCGTTTGTCCGGAAATCAAGCCGTCCCGCGTGGGGCCAATTCCATCACGCCTGCTGCGATTCCGGGGCCGCAATACATGGCGGCCACTCCAGGCGGCGAATACATTCTGACTCTTGCCGGCAATGGAAACGCCTATCTTTACGATGCGCTGATTGACACCTACACCGCCACCCGGCAGCTTTACGACCAGACGCCGGTGAGCTACTTTGGACCGGTCGCCGGGGCGAATGCCGGAAACTATTTCGTCGTCAGCGGCCTGACATTGAACTCGGCGCTGGCGGTAGTTGGAGGATCGGAACGCCCCGGCCAAACACAATTCGGGCCGCCGCCCGCTCCCGGTCAACCCCCTACGCAAACCATCGTCAGCGCCGGTCAGCGCAATGTGGCGGCGGTATTCCCGGTGGACGACAACACCTTCGTGCGGCTCACTACTCCGGTACGGCAGAACACCACCTCGCAAACACGCGACGATGCGCGACCGACCCTGGAGCTGGTTGATATTCGCACTGGCGCGGAATCCGTAGTGGGCGTGGCGCCTGACAATCCTGTGCAGAGCGTGTTTGGCGCGGCTCGCGTGAATGTGCCGTCCCGCCAGATCGTAGTGGATTCCAAGGGCATAGCCTACAGCATCACGCTGTCGGGGTTGAGCGTGATCCCGCTCAGCTTGTCGGGCACCTCCGCCCGGCCGCAAATCACGCCGGGCGCGAGAGGAATTGTAAATTCAGCCGACGGAACCCCGAACTTCAAGCCCGGCTCCTTCATCACGGTTACTGGAACGAATCTGGCATCGGCAGCCACCGCCGATTCCATTCCCGCCCCAACGGTGCTGGGCGGTTCCTGCGTAGTTTTCAACGATGTTCCGTTGCCGCTTCTGGAGACATCCAACGGCCAAATTTCCGCTCAGGTCCCAGCGACGACAAGGCCCGGCCAGAACGTGGTGCAGGTGCGATCGTTGGCTACAGCTCAATCGAGCGATCCGCTGGTGATCACGGTTCAGAAACCGTAAGCTGCGGCGGCAAAGAAACGATGTTGAATAACTCAACGTGATGATGGCAGCCTTCGTTCTTTCCAAATCCGGTGAACCTGGATTCCAGACAGGTACTCGCGAAGACATCGCCACAAGGGAAGTCAGAACGGGCTATCGGCTTGGGTCGTAACCCCTTTTGTCAGCGAATCATTGGCGATGGCGCATGTAACGCATACCCGCGCCGGCGCGCACCTCAATCGCCCAGGAAGATCTCGACGCTATTAGACGTCCAGGTGGCAACGCCACATCCGAAGAAGTCGGTGTCTTCGGTCCAGATCGGGCAACCAAGTGCAAGAGCTGATGCGAGAATCGGCCAGTCGCCGGGATCTCGAGAACCGAGTCTCTTCCGCGCCTCCGCTTCGTAGTCACCGTAGAGATCCGGGCTGACCAAATCGGCAAGACCCACCATTGCCCGAAGCAGGCCCAGCGCCGTGGCCGGGTCGCCTCCGCGCTTCGTGACGAGGGCCGCCAAGTGTCCCTCCGCCTCAGAATAGGCCGATTCAGGAACAAAAAAAGATACGCCGTCTGCGTACTTTTCGAGTATACGTCGAACCCGATTACCCAGCACCGCTCGAATCAGGATGTTGGCATCGAGCACAAGTGCTCTACTTGCCATTCCCCTTCTTCTCGCGGGCGGCTTGCCGGATCTCCTTGTACTCGCCCATGAGCTCGTCTTCGGAGGCGCCCCAGGACGCGATCATTGCATCGAGTTCCTTGGCAGCGGCGCGCATGGCCTCAACTTCGGCCTTGCGGTTTCGCTTCTGGGCCGGAATGAAGAAGCCCAGCGTCTCCCCATGGCGCGTGATCGCCAGAGGGCGACCGCCCTCCAAGTAGCCCGCCAAGTTTTCCCGGAATTCGCGCATCCCGATTTTTTCGGTTTCCATATTGTGTACTCACTGTACACAATAGCAAATGTCGAGTCCCGGCGCCAGACGCGAGAGGAATTGTAAACTCAGCCGACATAGCCCCGAACTGCAAGCCTGGGTATTTCATCACGGTGAATGGAACGAATCTGGCCTCGGCAGCCACTGCGGATTCCATTCCCGCCCCAAGTGTTCTGGGAGGTTCCTGTGTAGTCTTCCTGGCCGACGGCACCACTGAAAAGAATATCGACGAGATCGCCCGCATGCACGAGGCGATTCCCCCGGGCGTGAATACGCGAATCGGAGTCAGTGTTCTGACGCCACCCAAAGTGGCGGATTTGATCGGCGCAAGGATCGAAAGTATCTCGATTTGATCGCGCGTATCCGGCACCGGAATATCGGCGATCTGATGCGCTACGTGAACTTCGAACCGGGCGAAAAAGCATTTTTGGCAGAGCGAATTCTCGAAGTCAACGGGCTGCACGAAATGACCAAGGCGGTGGTCGAAACGGCTCGGGAAACCTTGGTGATCGGCGAGGCCTGACGCTCGATCGCTCTACACTACGCGACTTTCGGCGGGCTATCGGCTCCCGTTGTTTTCAAGAGCATTTAGAACGTGATAACGATCAACCTAAATCCGGCAGTTGGAGCCACCAAAAGTGGTTAGGTCTTTAGCCCGCAAACAGTTGCAAGGGAATCAGTTATCACCTAGATTTAGAGTTGTGAACGAAATCGTGTTTGAGATCACGCAGGAAGTGGACGGCGGCTTTTGTGCCGAGTGCCTGACCGAAAGCATCTTCACCCAAGGCGACTCTTGGGATGAGCTGCGAGCCAACGTCAAGGAGGCCGTCGAGGCGTTCTATTTCGACCGCCCGAAGCCCGCCGGCATTCGCCTCCATCTCGTCCGCGATGAAGTG
>JANYCV010000583.1 GCA_025360145.1 Acidobacteriaceae bacterium | reverse complement strand
CTTCGGCGGATCCCTCTCGGAAACGAACGCGCTGAAGATTTGCAAAGTAATGGATCTGGCTCTGAAGACCGGCGCGCCGCTCATCGGCCTGAACGATTCCGGCGGCGCACGAATTCAGGAAGGGGTTCTGTCGCTTGGCGGATACGCCGACATCTTCCTGCGCAACACGCTGTCGAGCGGCGTGATCCCGCAGATATCCGCCATCATGGGGCCATGCGCGGGCGGTGCGGTTTATTCCCCCGCGATGACCGATTTCATTTTCATGGTGGACCGCACCAGCCACATGTTTGTCACCGGGCCCGACGTGATCAAGACGGTGACGCACGAGGATGTGACGAAAGAAAAACTGGGCGGCGGACTGACACACAATTCCGAAAGTGGCGTCGCTCATTTCCTGGCGCACGACGATGCGGATTGTTTGCGGAGTGTCCGTGAGCTTCTCGATTTCCTGCCTCAGAACAATCGAGACGATGTGCCGCGGCGTGCGTCAACCGATCCCGCCGATCGCCAGGACATGTCGCTGGACACGCTGGTTCCAGCGGAATCGAATCTGCCCTACGACATCAAGGATGTGATTCATCGCGTGGTGGATGACGGCTATTTCTTTGAAGTGCAGCAGCACTTCGCCCGCAATATCATCATCGGATTCGCGCGTATGGACGGGCGATCAGTGGGCATCGTCGCCAATCAACCGGCGTTTCTGGCGGGATGCCTGGACATCAATTCGTCGGTCAAGGCCGCGCGGTTTGTTCGCTTCTGTGATGCGTTCAACATTCCGATTCTGACGTTTGAAGACGTGCCCGGATTTCTGCCCGGAGTGGATCAGGAATTTGGCGGCATCATCCGCCACGGCGCGAAACTGCTGTACGCCTATGCCGAGGCAACGGTGCCGAAGATCACCATCATCACGCGCAAGGCATACGGCGGGGCTTATTGCGTGATGGGGTCCAAGCACCTGCGCACCGATATCAACTTCGCCTATCCCACCGCGGAGATCGCGGTGATGGGCGCGGAAGGCGCGGTGAACATCGTCTATCGCCGCGAGATCGCCGCAGCCGGGGACCAGGCTGCGGCCCGTCAGCAGAAGACCGCCGAGTTCCGCGAGCGATTCGCGAATCCGTTCATCGCGGCCGAGCGCGGATTTATCGACGATGTGATCGAACCGCATGAGACCCGGCCGAAAGTGATAAAGGCTTTGCGCATGCTCGAAAATAAAGTAGATACCATGCCATGGAAAAAGCACGGCAACATCCCTTTATAGACGTGCTGGACGAACTGGAGCCGGGCGGCCTCCAGACCTTTACCAGATCGAATATCCACGCCTTCGCGATGAGGCTGAGCAAAAGCGGAAGCAGATCAATCAGGCAGATGACCGGCCGCGCGGGGAGGTGCCGAAAGCGGCGCGGCAAGTTTCGCCGGATCTGTTCGCCTGCGATTGCGTCAGCGCCTGGGGATTCGTGGATCGCGAAGCCGCGAACCAGTTCTCAGAATGCCTGGTGCGTGCGCCGGAATGCGGCCGCCGCTTCATCGATTGGCCGGGAGATTACACCACTCTACGGCGAGGCCGCTGCGGCTATATCGGCAAGACCGGTAAATTCGAAATTCTCTACACTTCGAAGAGGCGGGGGAATTTGTGGACGGTACGGCGCGAGTCGGCATCGGCGAACGATGGGAACCTTTCAGCCGGGCCGGCACACAATTTCTGGGTGATTGCCCGGCTGCCGGAAAGCCACGCCAAGGCGTGAGCGCACGCAAGCTGCGCGGCGCCCATCCCGAACAACACGGAGGTCCGGTTGATAAAAAGGGATAGGTGTGTCCACAAGTCAGGAAATGAACGGGTATCAGCGCGGCAATCACCCGTCGATGCACGCAAGTGCCGGAGCGGTCTTCGATTTGCGACAAGTGCTTTTCGTTTGCAAGCAACGGCACGGCAAAAACGGCTAATACGGGACAATCCCGATCATCCTGGATCCAGCGGAAAGCTAACGGCGAAGCAGTTGGAAATTACGGCAAACACACGGCGAACAAGTGAAAGCTGCACCCGTACTACCGGATTTAGGATCACGCATCAGATGCCGCTGAATCTGTCGGCCAACTATATTTTTGCCCTACTTTTGGAGCGAACGTTACATCGAATGTTAAGATAAGGAAATCAAATGTCCTATGATCTGGTAATCATTGGTAGCGGCCCCGGCGGCTACTCGGCAGCGGTGCGCGCCGGTCAATTCGGCCTGAAAACAGCCATCATCGAGAAGGATCTAAAGCTGGGCGGAACGTGCCTCCATGTAGGTTGCATTCCCACCAAGGCGCTGCTGCATTCGGCGGATGTGTGGGATTATTTCACCCACTCCGCCGATGAAGGCATTCTCTGCGATAACCCCCGCATTGACTACCCTGCCATCTCCGGCCGCAAGAATAAGATTGTGGCCAAGCACGCCAAGGGCGTCGAAGGCCTGATGAAGAAGAACAAGGTGGACTGGATCAAGGGCTACGGAAAATACAAGGGCCCAGGCAAGGTGGAAGTCACCGCCGCCGATGGCAAAGTGACAACCCTCGACACGAAGTTCGTCATTCTCGCCACCGGTTCGGTGGCCCGCATGATGCCGGGCCTGCAAGCCGATCCGCGGTTCATTCTGACGAACATCGAAATCCTGAACCTCACCGGCATTCCGAAGACGCTAGGCATCATCGGCGCCGGCGCCGTGGGCGTGGAGTTTGCGTCGATCTTCGCACGGTTCGGATCGAAAGTCACCGTCATTGAAATGCTGCCGCGAATCGTCCCGGTGGAAGACGAAGACGTATCGAAGGAACTGGAGCGCGTCTTCAAGAAACAGGGAATTCGCGTGGAAACTGGAGCCAAAGCCGAGAATATTCAGAAGACTGGCAGCGGCGTGAAGCTCTCAGTTACCCTCGCAAACAGCAAGAAGGAAGACATGGAGTTCGAGTCTCTTCTCATCGCGGTCGGCCGGAAACCGAATACCGATAACATCGGTATTGAAGGCAGCAAGGTTGAGCTTGATCGCGGCTTTGTGAAGGTGAATCCGTATCAGCTCACCGGCGAACCCAATGTCTACGCCATCGGCGATATCGTCGCCGGTACTCCGCAACTGGCGCACGTCGCCACAATGGAGGG
>JANYCV010000278.1 GCA_025360145.1 Acidobacteriaceae bacterium | reverse complement strand
ACCAGAGCGGAAACGGAGCGGCGCAGATCGGAGAAGCCGCCGTTGGGGAGGCGGAGTTGGGCGGTAGCGCGTAGGGTATAGATGGATCCGCCGCCAACCGTCAGACGTCCGGCCGCGGCGCCTTGGGAGATGCCTTGCAATTCCTGAATCGTCTTGAAAGGGGTGGCACGACGCCTATCTACAATGGCTGCGATTGCCTCCGGAGGTATTCCGACGGTCGCAAGGACGGCGGGGTCGGCGGAGTTAATGTCCAACGGGCCACCCAATCCGTACACGGATACGCAATCCTTCAGGCCGCTTCGAGGGTATAAGCGGCCTTGCGGATCACGCATAAAGCTTCCGTAGAAAATTTCTGGCGTCATGCCTTTCACAAGAAGAAGTTCTTCCAACTCTTCAAAAGACGCGTGCCGCGCGCGGAAAGACGGAGTACGGGACAGATAATATTCGTCGAATGGTCCGGTGAGTGCGGGGGTTCTCCAATCGACGATGGCGGCGGTGATCTCCTCGGCCTGTTCGGGAATCACTCCGAGATTGATCATCAGACTCATAAGCTGTTCGGGGCGGGCAGCATACAGGCTCAGTTTGGACGATTCCGGGATGAGTTCCACCGTGCTGACGCCGGAGGGGAAGACGAAGCGAAAACGGGACATGCCGGGCTCCCAGAACTTCGCGGTGCCATCGGGATTGCGGTATTGCGGTCCCCATTGGAGGTAGAGCATGGCACGGTCGATGGAGCCGGTTGCCAGGTAGTAGGTGCGGATGCCTTCAGATGCGGTGCCTGTGCGCTCGGTCTCGCCGCGGACGGTGTTGGCGACGGAGAAGGCGATGGCCATCAGGGCGGCGGTCAGCCAGAGGACGGCTAGAAGTGCGCCGCCTTTTTGGTTGGTTCGCAAGGGGGCGCACTCGGGCGTCTGCCCGGCCTCTTGCTGTTGGCATTTTGGCGCGGATGAGCATTGTGCCAAGTTGGGTGCTGAGGACATCAGTCGCCGTACCTTGTCATCACGTCGCGAGTGATGCGGACTAGCGCGGTTACGTCCATTAGTTGAAGCTTGCCGGGGTCTGGTTCCAGCGGGCCCATTTCGATGCGGATGGCTACTGGAGGATTCGGCCTGATCCATTTCTGGAGCCAGCGTTCGATGGTGGTGCCGGGGATTACTTCCTTGTAGATGAGGCGGCAGTAGGCTAGCTGGTCAGCCAGAACGAACGAGTTCGACCCGACTTGTACCGGTAGGAATTGCGGGAGTGGTTGGGCTGCGATGCAGAGGCGGCCAGTGGAGAGCGGGCCAGTGTAGACCATCTCATTGACCACAAGGCGGACTCCGCGGCCCTGGTCGCCTGGGATGACTTGGTATTCCAGAATTCGCGGGTAGCCTCTGGCACCTTCCTGGAGCGAGTAGCTGGAGACGAAGCGCATGGTGGCTGGGTCGCCCTGGAAGAACGGGATGGTGGTGAGAGGGGTACCGGGGCAATCGGCTTTCACTGGCATAAAGCCGGCCAGTTGAGCGGCGAATATCTTCTCGACACCCATTACCTTTCGATTCGCCATCAGGCGGGCGTTGGCCTTCTGCATGGAGTTCATGCCAATGCGAATGGCGAAGAGCATGCCGACCGAGAGAAGGCTGAGAAGCGAGATAGAGACTAGCAGTTCCATCAGCGTGACGCCGGCGGTGTTGGGGCGGCGGGTCATTTGGGGACGAGCGCTCCGGCGGCTATGTCTTCCTGGGTCAGGGCGGATTTGCGGAAACCTTCAAGGGCGAACGTCTTGCGCTGGGGACCGGCCATCCAGGAAACTTCCAACTCGATCCTATCCAGGATGGAGTAGCCGGCTTGTGGGTTCGGCGGAAATTCGAACGGGGTGATGCGCGCCCGCCAACCTGGGCCTTCCAGCATGGTTTGGCGCGGCAGGCGTGGCTGCGCGATCAACTCGTCCATCTTGCTGCGCGCCATTAGCGAGGCGCGGTCGTATTCGGTGATTCTTGCCGCGTTGCGCATGGACGTGGAGAGCGACGACATCAGGCCGCTGACGGCTACCGCCATTATGACGGTGGCTACCAGCATTTCGAGGAGCGTGAATCCCTGGCGGCGGGTCATACGGGTATCGGTCATTGGAGTTGCACTTCCGGGACGCCCGTGATCGGGTCTACGCGAACGATGCGGTGGGTGCCTTTACGGTTTGCGATCTCTACTCCGAAGCGCGGGATGGTGCCGCCGGGGTAGAGGATGTAGCTGCGCGCGGTCTCTTCGTGGGACAGCATTTCAGGGTGGATTTTGGCGATGGTGATGCCTTCGGGCATGTCTAGACGCCGCTGGAATCCGGGGTCAGTTGAGCGAAGCAGGATCGCATTTTCGGACTTGGAGATGATGACCTCTACGATTTGCTGGCGGCGCTCGGCGCGGTTCATGCCGCCGTTCAGGAAGCTGACTATGGAATCCGTTGCACCGCGGAGGCGGAGGGATTCCAGGCTGGAACTGATGGACGGGAAGCTGATGGCGGCAACCAGGCCGATTATGGAGACTACGACCACCATTTCGACTAGAGTTAGGCCGTGCTGGTTGCTGCGATGGGAGAATGGCGCGACCTGGGGGTCGCGCGCAGACCTGGGGGTCTGCCCCACCTTGGCTGAGTTGGCACAATTGGCACTATTGGCAAAGCTGGCACGATTGGTACGGTTGGCACCATTGGTACGGTTAGCACAATTGGTACCGTTGGCACAATTGGCACAGATGGGGTTGTTGGTGCACTTGGTAGGGTTGCGACGGCACACTAGTTACTCTTCCAGCTCAGGATGTCGGCGTTGATGCCTTCGCCTCCGGGTTGGCCGTCGGCACCGTAGGAGAGGATGTCGGGTTCATCGCCGTGTTCACCCGGATACTTGTAGATGTAGGCGTGGCTCCAGGGGTCCAGCGGGACGTCCTGCTGAAAGTATGGTCCTTGCCACTGATTCACGTTGGACGGCTTAACGCGCAGCGCCTGCAGGCCTTGTTCGGTCGTCGGGAACATGCTGGTATCCAACTTATATGCGCCCAGCGCGGTGCCGAAGTTGCTGATCTGGGTTCGGGCCGCGGTAACGCGCGCCTTGTCGGCATGGCCGAACATTTTGGGCGCTACTACCGCCGCAAACAGCGCGATGATCGTCACCACGACCAGCATCTCAATCAGCGTTACACCGGCTTCGGATTTTGCTCTTCTTCTCTTTTCGTTTCTCATACTGCCACCTCATTGATGCTGGTTATCGCAAGCATCATGCTCAGGATCAAAGCTCCTACTACTATTCCTAATACTAAAATGACCAGCGGTTCGAATAACGACGTAAACCGGCGGATCGCCGCGCGGGTGTCGTTTTCGTAGATGTCGGCCATGCGCGCGAACATCTGGTCGAGACGTCCAGTCTCTTCGCCTACGCTTAACAGGTGAGCGGCCAGCGGCGGAAATACGCCTACGCGGCGGATGGGCCCGGCTACGCCTTCCCCGCGCTTCACGCCTTGCATGACGGGGCCGAGCGAGTTTGCGATCTTCCGGTTGTTCAGCGTGGCCGCGGCGATGCTTAGCGATTGTACGAGCGGGACGCTGTTTGCTACCAGGGTGGACATGGCACGGGCGAAGCGGGCCACCTCGGCTTTGAGCAGCGCGTCGCCCAGCACCGGGACACGCAAACGGAACGTATCCCACCAGAGCCGGCCTTCCACGCCGCGGACGTACATCTGCATTCCGATGAACGAGACCACGGCCAACACAAGCGTGAACGGTCCGTAGGTTGTCGCCAGGTGGCTTGCCTCCAGCATCAGCATCGTTGGAAGCGGCATCTTCATGTGCGACTCTTCGAAGATCGAGGCGAATCGCGGAATCACAAATGTGAGCAGGAAGATGATGGACGCGCTGCCTACCGTCGCCAGCAGCGCGGGATAGACCATGGACGAGACGATGTAGCTGCGGAGGTCGTCGCGGGTGCGCTCGAATTCGGCCAGACGTTCGAAGACT
>JANYCV010000268.1 GCA_025360145.1 Acidobacteriaceae bacterium | reverse complement strand
CAAGCCTATCAAGAAGAAGAAGGATTTGCAGATACTACGACGTCATAGCGTTGGTTCGATTGACCTTGTGCATTCCATTTCATTTCTGATTGTTTCTAATTGATATATACGGTATTTCTCCCATCGGCTAAGCTACTTAGGAACGCATCCGTAATCACCTGAGCTGGATGACAGCCCACCACACTTCAATAGCGGATTCACGCCGCTGGTGTTGCCGCCCCGCCACCAAACCTTTTTCCGGTTCACAAAAATCTTTCAACTATCTTCCCTATCCTCACAACAACATACACAAAATTCCCGGAATCCCCGTTCGCCTCACCGCTATCTTAATCACGAAAAGGAGTATCAATAAATGGCATCGAAACAGAAACGCAAGGTAGCACAGAGAAACGGAGCCAAGGCAGCAGGCTCCAAGACCCCGCAAGGCATCCAGAACTCGGCTATGAACGCGTTGCGTCATGGCCTCACCTCACAAACGCTGGTCCTCGCAAACGAATCCCCGTCGAAATTCGCCGAACTCCTCCAGATGTACATCGACAAATTCCAACCTCAGGACGGCGTCGAAATGAATCTCGTGGACGAAATGGTAGCCGCCCGCTGGCGTCAGCAGCGCGGATGGGTCATCCAAACCGCCTCGATCGACCTGCAAATGGAAAATCAGGATGTCGAGGTCAGAAGTGAACCCGGCCGCCTGGCCCAGGCATTTACCGCTATGGCCAACCAGGAGAAAGTCTTAGAGCTGCTAATGCGCTACGAAACCAGCTTCAGTCGCATGCACGACCGCGCCATGAAAGCCCTCTACCGCCTTCGCGAAGAACAAAATTTGCGAAACGACCCTAAACCCCAGGATTTGCCGAACGACCCCAAACCACAGGATTTGCGAAACGACCCTAAACCCGCTCCCCAACCGCCGCCTAACCGTCCGCCCGTGCGCCCGGAATCCCCGCATCGCCCCGTCGAAACCAACCCGGCTATCGTTTCCATCGTAGACCCGCCGAACCGCCGTCTCAAATTGGAAACTTAGCCGAAATGCAACCCTCCACGCCATGCACAATCAGGACATCAATCAATTGGCCGGAACACCGCTGCCCAGCCGCGCGATAATCGGAAAATGCCATTGATCACAGAGGAAAAGTTCCGCATCGGCCTGGTGCAAACGTCGTGCTCCAAAAACTCTGAGGAGAACCTCGCAAAAGCGCAGCGCGGGATTCGGGAGGCGGCCGCGCGGGGCGCGCAGATTGTCTGCCTGCAGGAGCTGTTCCTCTCGCAGTATTTCTGCCGTGAGGAGAATGCGGAGCTGTTCAATTTAGCGGAGCCGATTCCGGGGCCGTCCACTTCCGCACTCGGTGATCTGGCGCGGGAATTGAAAGTGGTAGTTGTCGCTTCGCTGTTTGAGCGGCGCGCGGCAGGGCTTTATCACAATACGGCGGCGATGATTGATGCCGATGGGTCCTTGCTTGGAATTTACCGGAAGATGCACATTCCGGACGACCCGCTTTACTACGAGAAATTCTACTTCACGCCGGGCGATTTGGGCTTCTTGAACTTCGATACGCGGTACGGGCGCATTGCCACGCTGGTGTGTTGGGATCAGTGGTATCCGGAGGCAGCGCGCTTGGCCAGCCTGGGCGGGGCGAATGTGCTTTTTTATCCGACCGCGATCGGGTGGCATCCGTCGGAAAAAGCGCAGTACGGAAAGGCCCAGTTGGAGGCGTGGCAGACCATCCAACGATCGCACGCGATCGCAAACGGGATCTATGTGGCGGCGGTGAACCGGACGGGCTTTGAGGGTCCGGCGGAGGATGGGCTGGAATTCTGGGGATCGTCCTTTGTGACGGACCCGTTCGGTCAGGTAATCGCGCAGGCTTCGCAGAGTAATGAAGAGGTGCTGGTGGTAGAGTGCGATCCCAAGCGGATGGAGGAGGTCCGGCGCAACTGGCCGTTCTTCCGGGACCGGCGGATTGATGCTTACTCGGGAATCACCAATCGCTGGACCGGACGCGCATGAGCTACCGCATGCCGGCGGAGTGGGAGCCGCATGAGGGGACGTGGCTGGCCTGGCCGCATGAACGAAGCGATTGGCCGGGGAAGTTTCCAGCGGTGCCCTGGGTTTACTGCGATATTGTGAAGCGGCTGGCGCGCGTGGAGCGGGTGCATGTGCTGGTGGAGGATGCCGTCGTCGAGCGCAAGGTGACCGGCATGCTGCGGAAGAATGCCGTGGATCTGCAGGCAGTGGATTTTTTTCACGCTCCCACCGACCGTAGTTGGACGCGTGACTACTGCCCTACATTTGTGAAAGACGGCGACGATGCGACCGTTGTTTTGAACTGGCGCTTCAACGGGTGGGCGAAGTACGAAAATTGGAAAACGGACGATGCGATTCCTTCGAAGATTGCGCGGAAGCTGCGGGTGCCGGATGTGAAACCGCTGCTGGACAGACGGCGCATTGTGCTGGAGGGCGGCAGTATCGAAGTGAATGGGCGAGGCAAGCTGCTGACTACCGAGGAGTGCCTGTTGAGTCCGATTCAGGCGCGCAATCCGGGGCTGGGCCGCGAGGAGCTGGAGCGGGTGTTTGCCGAGTACCTGGGGATCGGCGAAACTATTTGGCTGAAGAACGGGATCGCGGGCGACGATACGCATGGGCACGTGGACGATCTGGCGCGGTTTACCGATGCCGGGACGGTGGTGATTGCGGTGGAGAACGACCGCGGCGATGCGAACTTCGAGCCGACGCAGGAAAATCTGCGGCTGTTGAAACGGCGGAAGGATCTGCGGGTGGTGACTTTGCCTATGCCGGAGCCGATATACTTCGCTGGGCAGCGGCTGCCGGCCAGCTACGCGAATTTCTATATCGCCAATGGGCTGGTGCTGGCGCCCACGTTCAACGATCCATCTGACCGGGTGGCGTTGAACACGCTGGCGAAGTTGTTTCCGGATCGCGAAGTGGTGGGGATTCATTGCGGCGATCTGGTGCTGGGCTTGGGGACTCTGCATTGCATGACGCAGCAGCAGATCGCTTAGCATGAGGAAAGACATTTGATGATATTGACGATTATTAGTCTATTTGCTTTGGGCGCGGCTTTCCTCGCGAGCGTGCCGTTTCGCATCGCAATGCTGGACGGAGCGAGGGTGCGGTATCAGAGTTTTGGGAAAGGCGCGAAGGCTGTGGTGCTGATCCACGGGTGGATTTGCGATCACTCCTTTTGGATACGGAACATTCCGGCGTTGAGTGCGGAGTATCGAGTGATCGCGATGGATCTGCCGGGGCACGGCGGCAGCGACGGGCCGAAGACCGACTACACGCAGCAGCATTTTGCGAAGGCATTGGATGCGGTGCTGCGCGATGCGAAAGTGAGCCGCGCGGTGCTGGTGGGGCACAACATGGGCGCTCCGGTGGCCCGGCAATTTGTGGCGGACTTCCCGGCAAAGGTGGCTGGTCTGGTGCTGGTGGACGCGGCGATCTCGACGCCGGTGGATGCCGGGGAGATGGAGAAGCGCAAGGCGCGCCGGCTGCCGTTTCTGGAATCGTTGCGGAGTGCGGCTTATCCGGAAATTGCCGGGAAATTCATCGACCGGATGTTTGTGGCGGAGACTCCGGTGGAATTGCGGGCGCAGATTAAGCCAAGGATGATGGCGACGCCGCAATGGATCTCCGTGAGTGCAATGGACGGGATGAGCGATGGCAGCATGTGGGCTTCAAAGAGCGATGTTCCTACTATGTGCATCTTTTCCGACAAAGGGCGCAAGACGGAAAACGATGCCATGCTGAGCGGGATGTTTAGCGATGTGGATCATCAGGAGTGGCCGGGCGGCGGCAATTTCACGATGTTGGAAATGCCGGATCGGTTTAACGCGGCGGTGTTTGAGTTCCTGAAGAAGATCGGGTTCTGAGGGATGGGCTTCAATAGATGAAAGACCAGACCGGATTCATGCAGCGGGCCATCGATCTGTCGGTGGAAAACGTCCGGCTCCAGACGGGCGGGCCGTTCGGCGCGGAAGGCACCAACCGGAAGGCTCCAATATGTTGACGTCCACGTACGATCCGGCGGCACATGCGGAAGTGACGGCGATCCGGCGGGCTTGCGCGGCGCTGGGGTCGTTTCAACTTGACGGGTGCGATTTTTACACGAGTTGCGAGCCCTGTCCCATATGTCTGGGCGCTATCTATTGGGCGCGGCCGGTGCAGCAGCGGCATATTCCAACGAAGCAGGTGCTGGGCGACGAAGCGCTGGCGGGCTTTCTGGAATGGCGGAAGAGTACGGCGAAGGTCCTGTACTGAGGATGATGGATGGATCTGGTCCTGGAGCTTCGCGGCGTATCGAAGCACTACCCTACTCATCAAGCTGTGAACGGAATTTCGTTTGCCGTGGAGCGCGGTGCGTTTTTTGCGTTGCTGGGGCCGTCGGGTTGCGGCAAGACGACTACCCTGCGGCTGGTGGCTGGGTTTGAAGATGCCACCGCGGGTGACGTTACGCTCAACGGGCAGCGCATCAATCATCTGAAGCCTTACCAGCGGAACGTCAATACCGTTTTCCAGAATTATGCGCTGTTTCCGCACTTGACCGTGCGCGGGAATATTGAATTCGGGCTGAAGCGGCAGGGTGCGGGCGACATACCGCGGAAGGTGCGCGATGCGCTGGATCTGGTGCAGTTGAGCGGGAAGGACGATCGATTTCCAACGCAGCTTTCCGGCGGCGAGCGGCAGCGGGTGGCGCTGGCGCGTTCCCTGGTGCTGCAGCCGGATGTGCTGCTTTTAGATGAGCCGCTTTCCGCGCTGGATCCGAACCTCCGCAAGCAGGTACGGAGTGAGTTGAAGAGTCTGCAACGGCGCGTAGGGACGACATTTCTGTTCGTGACGCACGACCAGGAAGAGGCGCTCTCGCTATCCGATCGGATGGCCGTCATGAACAACGGCATGCTGGAACAAGTGGGCACTCCGGAGGATATCTACCTGCGGCCGCGCACACGGTTCGTAGCTGGATTTCTAGGCGCGGTGAACTGGATTGACGGGATTGGGGTGCGTCCGGAGGCTACGCGAATTTCGCGGACCGCGACGGGTGAGCGATGCATTCCTGCTACGGTTCGGAGTTCGGTATTTCTGGGCAACTGCCTGCAAGTGGAAACGGTGTGTACGAACGGACAGTTTGTGGTTGCCGAGGTGTCCCGGCTGGATGGATCGTTCGCACCGGGCGAGGCGGTGCATCTATGGTGGAATCCATCGGATGAATTGCGGCTATGACGCGGCTTCGGCGTCTGTTTCTGGCTCCGGCCGGCGTGGTGATCGGAACGCTGTTTCTGGCGCCGCTGGCGATCATGCTGGTGTACAGCTTTCTGACGCGGGGCGCCTATGGCGGGGTGACGGCGCAGTTCACCGTTGAGAATTACCAACGCGTGATCGATCCGCTTTATGCGGCGATTCTGCTGCGCACGTTTGTGATGGCCGGGACGGCTACGCTGGGTTGTCTGGTGCTTGGTTTTCCACTGGCTCTGTTCATTTCACGCGCGGGTTCGCGGAAGAATCTCTATCTGCAACTGGTGATTCTGCCGTTCTGGACCAGCTTTCTGGTCCGGACCTACGCATGGATGTTTCTCTTGCGGGACACCGGCCTGGTTAACTCGGTGCTGTTGTCGACGGGCTTGATCCGCGAGCCACTGCCGCTGCTGTATAACGATGGAGCGGTGTTTGTGGGCTTGGTGTACGGGTATTTGCCGTTCGTGGTGCTGCCGCTTTATGCGACGTTGGAGCGGCTGGACAAGAGTTTACTGGAGGCGGCGGCTGACCTGGGCGCGCGGCCTTCAATGACGCTGACCCGCGTGGTGATTCCGCTTTGTGCGCCGGGGTTCCGCGCCGGGGCGTTGCTGGTGTTTATTCCTTGCCTTGGTGCCTATTTGACGCCGGATTTGCTGGGCGGCAGCAAGACGGTGATGGTGGGGAATGTGATTCAGAACCAGTTCACTACCGCGCGCGATTGGCCGTTTGGGGCTGCGGTGTCGCTGCTGTTGATGGCCATTGTGATGGTGTTGCTGATGCTGTTGATCCGGCGCGGCGGGGACAAATTGATATGAAGCGCGGGCTGGTGCTTTATGCAGTGGCGGCGTATGCGTTTCTGCATTTGCCGCTGCTGGTGCTGGCGGTGTTCAGCTTTAATTCGTCGCGGTTCACGGTATGGCAGGGGTGGTCGCTCGAT
>JANYCV010000473.1 GCA_025360145.1 Acidobacteriaceae bacterium | reverse complement strand
GTTCCCACCAAAGGCACCTATTCACTGGCCTCATCGAATTCCGATTTCACGTTCGGCACCGAAACGCCGCTCCGCTTCCAGGCCGCGGGGCGCTCGTTCCGCCGCTATGATCTACCCTTCGACTTCCCCTATTTCGGTCGCAACTACCGGTCCTTGCGGCTCTCCAATAACGGCCTGCTGGTTTTCGAATCTCCTGCCGAGCCCACTTGCATTGATGCAGCCGGTTTGAGCACCTATGCCGCCATCGCGCCGTTGTGGATGGAGCTGCGGACATCCGGCACTGCACAGCGCAATGAAGACGTTTACGTCAGCCGCCCCGGCGACAGCGCGATCACGTTCCGATGGGCCGCGGAGACTTCGCCGCCCGCGGCAACGGGAGTGGCGGCGGTGCCGGTCAACTTCGCCGCGACACTGTTTGACGATGGCCGTATCCGGTTCAACTATGGCGCGGGAAACGTGGACATCTCAATACCGTCGGCGAATGCCAGTTGTGGGGCTTCCGCGCCGGTAGTCGGCATCGCCAGCGGTTCGGGATATGCGTTATCGGTAGGCGGCTATTCGCGCGTGCCCGCCTTGGGAAATGCCCGGACTCTGCTTTTCAGCCCGCCTTACGGCTTTTCCAGCATCCCGGCGGGGCAACTGGAATCTCCGAAGGAAGGCGATAGCGCGCAGGGAGTACTTTCGGGATCGGGAGTCGTATATGATTCCGATACGACAATATCCGCCGTATATGTCTTGGTGGATGGCGTGAACGCGGGCCTGGCCAGGATTCGCCAGCCGCGCGCGGACTTCTGCGCGGCGAACCGTGTGAATGGATGTCCGGACGTGGGCTTCACGTTCAACTTCGATATCGCGGCACTCAAGCTTACGCCAGGAAATCACGAACTGAAGCTGCGGGCGGTAAACGCGCGGTATGCGTTCTTCGACTTCCCGGAAACGCCCGTGAACATCCAGATCGGCGCGGGTGCGGACCGCCTGCCGCACGGCGCAATCGAAACTCCAGCCGGCGGAACGGAGCTTATGGGAATCGCCACCATCAAGGGCTACGCATATCTGGAGGGTCTGCGGATTTTCAATGTGGATCTTCTGGTGGACGGAGTAACCTACGGAAGTCCGCGGCTGACGGTGCGCCGCGATGACATCTGTGGCGGTCTTACGAATGTACCCGCCTGTCCTTTCGCCGGATTCACCTTCACACTCGACACCGCGGCGGGTTTCGTTCTGCTGCCCAACGGTCCCCATACGCTGCAACTCCGCGTGCTGGATGAGACGGGCCGGTTCACCATTCTGCCTGATGTGTCAGTTGCCGTCACGGTGAACAATCCAGCCAAGGCTCCGCCTGTGGGAATGCTAACCAGTCCGGCGAACAACGCCAGGATCTCTGGAAGCGTCCATATTGCAGGTCTAGCTTACGATATGTCCGGCCAGTCGCCAACCGTCGATTTACTGGTCGACGGGGAAGTGCGGGCTTCGGTGCCGTACGGAACCGCGAGGGCTGCCGAGTGCGCTCAGTTGCCGGACGTGATAGCCTGCCCGAATATCGGGTTCGATTTGGATTTTGACACGCTCGCGCTGACGAATGGCTCGCATACTTTGGGGGTGCGGGTGACGGGGAAGAGCAGGCTGGTGGTAGTGCTGCCGGGGCCTTCGGGAGGGTTGTCGTCCGGGCTCAACGTGTTCGTGCGAAACTAGCCGCGAACCGAATGCCTGTCACGAGTTGCCGGGTTGCCGGCGGATCAACTCATCAATGATGATCTGACGGCGCCGCTTGCACTCAGCTAAACGGCTGTCGGAGATAACCGTCATGCTCTGATATTCATCGTGACTGATTTTCTTGGCGAGCCGATTGTTGACAGCCGTCTTTTTATCAAGGCGGAGCCGCTTCGCCAAGGCTGCGTTCTCAGTCTGCCAGCGAACGACGTCGGCAAGTGTACTTGTGGAGAAATCACCTGACCAACTTATCTCAGCCTCAACAAGGTGAGAGTTCAAATCGGGAGCGGGAACTAACAATGGGCACGGCCGGTTGACAACTCGCGAAGCTGACTCTGCATGGCAACCTTAATTTATCATATATCCCGTCTCACCGTAGCTTCATCGGCTTGCCGCCAGATTCTTTACTCCGCTGTGCCGCGTCCATAAACGCGTAGATCTCCAGCGTCTCGTCATTCGGTACCGGCGGTTTGCCGGTTTGGAAAAATTTCACAATCTCCGTCAACAGCGGAATGTAGCTGAATGCCACCTTCTCCGGGCTCTGCGCAATCGCCTTCGGCCGAAAGACCACCGCGCCGTAATCGCCGTAAGGCCGCAGTGCGCGGACGGTGCCGATTTTCCCGCTCTTCCAGCGGCAGGTAATCTCGTCGGAATCCGCGCCGGAGGTCCGGGTTACTTCTTCGCATCCGGTGCCCATAATCGTGAACAGCATTTCGATGGGATGGATAGCGTACCAGGCAAGCTCCAGCTGATGATGTTGCTCGAACGGGCCGGGGCCCCATGTAACTGCACCAGTGGCATCCGGGAATTTCATCGAGGTTGCGATGGTGCCGAACCGCAGTCCGGAAGTGCTGAACCAGGGTACACCCGCGGCCTTCGCCAATCGGGCGATTTCGCGCGCGTCTTCTAGCGTAGCGGCCAGAGGCTTATCGATAAACAGCGGCTTATGCGCGGCAATTACCAACTTGGCCTGCGCCAGGTGAACGCGCCCGTCCAAGCTTTCCAGCAACACTGCGTCCACCTTTTTGCACAAAGTTTCGATGTCCGGCGCCATTTCAATGTTCCAGACCGTCTTCAACTCCTCGGCGTATTTATCCACGCGGTTGAAGCTTTCCGGAATATCCTTGCTGCCGCCCTTAAAGGCGGCTACGACGCGCGCGCCGGGGATATGGTCCTTGTTCGCGGGATCGTTCAGCGCCTTGGTGAACGCAATTACGTGGGATGTGTCCGTCCCGATGATGCCGAGCCGGATGTCCGCGCTGTATGCGGATGCACAGAGGAGAATTAGCAACGCCGGGAGCTTCATGAATCGCATTGTACACTAGTGTTTTCGGTGGACCCTACTACCCCATTAACATACGTGAAAGGAATTGGACCCGGCCGGGCAGCGATGCTCGAGGCCAAAGGTCTAACTACGGTTGAGGATCTGCTTGCCTATACGCCGCTGCGCTATGAGGATCGCAGCAACCTGAAACCTATCGGGCAACTGGCTCCCGGCGAGATGGCGACGGTGATCGCGGAGGTCCGCTCGGGCAAGGTGGTCTCGTTCCGGCGCAAGAACCTGGGCATCTTTGAAGCTGTGCTGGGCGATGACTCGCCGGAGAAATTGGTGGCGAAGTGGTTCAACGCGGCCTACCTGGCCGACAAACTGGTGGAGGGCGTGCGGCTGGCGCTCTACGGGAAGGTGGAACTGGATAGCTACACCGGCGATCTGATGCTCAAGAGTCCGGAGTATGAGATCCTCACCGGCGACGATGAAGAAGGCGAAGCGTCCTTGCATACGGGCCGCGTGGTACCGATCTATGAAGCCTGCGGCAAGATCACCACCCGTGTGTTCCGTTCGATCCTGAAGCGGCTGCTCGATTCGATGGGAACGCTGGAAGACCCGCTGCCGCCTTCGATTTGCGAGCGGTTGAAACTGCCGGACCGGACCACGGCGACGCGGTTCATCCATTTCCCTCCGGAAACCGAAGACCTGCGGCTGTTGAACGCGTTCCGGTCGCAGGCGCATTTCCGCATGATCTTCGAGGAGTTCTTCTGGCTGGAGTGCGGGCTGGCTTTGAAGAAGGCGAAGGCACGGAAGCAGACCGGCATCCAGTTCGAACTGAATGAACGCGTGCGCGAGCAGATCAAAGCCATGCTGCCCTTCAAACCCACCGGCGCACAGAAAAAGGTGCTGGCGGAGATCGCGCAGGATATGGCGAACCCGCATCCGATGAACCGGCTGCTGCAGGGCGACGTGGGCAGCGGCAAGACACTGGTGGCTGCGGAAGCGGCGATCATCGCAATCGAGAACGGGTATCAGGTGGCGGTGCTGGCACCGACGGAAATTTTGGCCACGCAGCACTTCTTCTACTTCAAAAACCTTTTCGCGAAGTTGAATTACGTGCCGGTGCTGCTGACGGGGTCTGCCACCGCGCGTGAGAAATCGCAATTGAAGAAGATGATCGCGGCCGGTCTGGTGCAGATCGCCATCGGGACTCATGCGCTGCTGGAACCCGATGTCGAGTTTCACAGGCTGGGCCTTGCCATTGTGGACGAACAGCACCGGTTCGGAGTGATGCAGCGGCTGCGGCTGTTTGAGAAAGGCGCCAATCCAGACGTGCTGGTGATGACGGCGACGCCGATCCCGCGGACGCTGGCACTGACTGTTTACGGCGACCTGGATACGTCGGTGATCGACGAACTCCCGCCGGGCCGGAAGCCGATCGTGACCAAGCACGTCACCGACGATCGCGTGGAGCAGGTTTACAGTTCACTGAAGCGCCAGATCGATTTGGGGCGGCAGGCGTACATCGTATATCCGGTAATTGAGGAATCTGAGACAGTGGCCATGAAGGCGGCGCAGCAGATGCACACGCAGCTTTCCGAAATCGTGTTCCCGCAGTTCAAGGTGGGGCTGCTGCACGGTAAGCTGCCGTCCAATGAAAAAGAGTCCGTGATGGCTGAATTCAAGAGGGGCGGGATTCAGATTCTGGTGTCCACCACGGTGGTGGAAGTGGGCGTGGATGTACCGAACGCGAACGTGATGGTGATTGAGCAGGCCGAGCGGTTTGGCTTGGCGCAACTGCATCAACTGCGCGGACGGGTGGGGCGCGGCGCGGAGCAGAGCTTCTGCATTCTGGTGACCGGCAAGCTGAACGAAACCGGGCGGGAACGGATCCGGACGCTGGTGGATTCGAGCGACGGCTTCTACATCGCGGAGATGGACATGAAGCTGCGCGGCCCCGGCGAGTTCTTCGGCACTCGGCAATCTGGGTTGCCGGCGCTGCGGATTGCGAATATCCTGCGCGATCAGGAGATTCTGGAAATCGCGCGGAACGAAGCCATGGCGTTCGTGCGGAACCCGCCTTCGCCTGACGATCTGCGGCGCGCCGTGGGCTACATTCAAAGTCACTGGCAGCGGCGGTATGGACTGGTGCAGGTAGGGTGACGAGATGAGATGCGGGTGATCGCGGGGGAGTTTCGCAGCCGTGTGCTGAAGACGTTGCCGGGGATGGACGTGCGGCCTACGCCGGACCGTCTGCGGGAGGCGCTGTTCAGCATCCTGGCGCCGCGCCTCAAAGGAGCGGTGTTCCTGGACGCTTACGCCGGCACGGGATCGGTGGGGATCGAGGCGTTGAGCCGGGGAGCGTCGCGCGCGGTGTTTATCGAGAAGAACCGGGCGGCGATGCTGGTGATCCGGGAGAACCTGCGGTCGCTTGGAATTGAAGATCGCGCTGAGGTGGCATTCGGAAGGACGGCGCAACTGGTAGCTCGGCATAAGGCGGATATCGTGTTTCTGGATCCACCGTATCCGCTGGAAGGCGAATATTCCGCTACTCTGAACGCTCTAGGCAAGACGTTTGAACAGGGGCTGGTGATCGCACAGCACGCTTCGCGCTTTGCACTCGCGGAGAGCTATGGCGGGCTGGTTCGTTTGCGGGTCTTGAAGCAGAGGGACAACAGCCTGAGCTTCTATGGTCCCCTTGCGGATTGATGGTATTAATACCTGTCGCTCAAAACGTACACAGCATTATTTCTTGCGCTTGGGGCGAGATAACGGCTTCTGCTCTGGTTCAGAAACCTTTTTTTCTTCCTGCTTATGTTTCGCCCTGCCTAAGATGAAGGTTGTGACAATTCCGCCGACGCCGGCGCTTCCGATAATGCTACCCGAGACTTCGTGTCCTGTCACGGCAGCATACACTCCACCGATCAGCGTGGATAGCGTTATTATTACGGCGCAGATTTGCCCGCGCTTTGCCTCCGCAAAGCTCTTGCTTGTGCGATCAATTTCTGAATGCACAATCGCGCTTTCCATTTCGCGACGATGCTTCGCCTCCCCTTCCACCAGCCGGAGCATTCGATCGGCGGAGCCCGGACATATCTGTTCATATCGCCCGAGGAGTTCAGGCGGCGGCATCGGTCCGGAAAACTGAACCATCTGGGAAGAAGTGGTTATGGCCGATCGATTCGAAGGAGGCGAGATCCTAACATTAAGATGATGGCCTGGAACGACAGGTTCTGGTTTGGTTACGCCATTCTCCTCGGATGGTTGAGCAATCAGACCGAGATCAGCATCACCCGGATTCAGAAGCCCCCTTCTTCTCTTTCGGCTACGTCGGTAACGATGCTGCCCACGCAAAGCCAGTCACTAACGAGCGCTTCAGTGGCTGAGGTAGAACCGATGTCTTTTCCACGATACTCGAAGGTAGAATGCGCTTCATCGCGATCTACGTGCGTCTCAAGCGATAATACGCTACCAAAACCAGACCAGAATCCTCCTTTGCTATCGCGTTCCATTTGACACCTCCTCTATCATGATTGCAAAAACCCTAAATCGACAAGGTTCTATACCTTTAGGATACCCCGAGCCTTTGATCGTTTGGTGCCAATCGAACTACCACGTCCCTGCCGCTTGCGTATGGGCGGCAGGGACTACTCATCTACTGCACCGCCGCGCTGACTGCCGTTGATGTGCCTTGTGCGTTGGTTAGCGTCACCGAGACGTTGGTGATCGCGTTCGCATCTCCCGAGATGGTGAACGGCTGAGTCATCAGGAACTGACTGCCGAACTGGGTGGACGGCGTGCTGGTGTACCACGTGGCGAAGAACGTGGAAACCGGAACCGTAAAGCTGGTGGTGGTGACGTTGCTGCCAGCCGCGGTGGTGAATTGGAACGCCGCTTGGGTCATTTCCCGCGAAGTGGAGAAGCCGATGATGGTGATGGTGATGACCCCGGCTCCACGCGCAGCCCGGACGCTGGTGATCACCGGTGCGCCCCTGGCGACACGAATGGTACGCGTTTGTACGCAATTACAGGATATCTGTGCACCGCCAGCCTGGAAGGCGGTGGTCAATGTAATGATTCCCGAAACCGTCCCGGTTTGAATGGCGGGGCTCGGTGGTGTGAATATCCCTTGTGTGCTTCCGGCCGGGATGGTGAACGTTGCCGTTCGGCCGCCGGCACTGAATTGGATAGCCGGGTCGTCGGCGGGCACATTCGCATCGGAGGCGAACGTGAGGGTGACGGTTCCAGTTAGTGGCACCGGGAACGTGCCGCCCAGCGTGACAGTGACATTCTGCTGTTGCGCCGGAGGTGGCGTGTCAGTCACCCCGCCGATGGTCACTCCCGATACTTGCGGCAGAGCGACTGCCAGCGCGAAGCGGGCGCTGGCGGTGAGCGAATCGGCATCCGTTACGGTGACGCTGAACGCCCCTGCAACAGCCGCCGTGGGAGTGCCGGTGATGAGGCCGGAAGAATCGATAGACAGTCCCGCGGGCAATGTGTCCGCGCTAAATCGATACGGAAGTGTGCCTCCGGTTGCGTCGATCTTCGCCGAGTACGCAATGCCGGCAGTTGCGGCCGGTAGCGGAGATGCGGTGGTGATTCGCACCGGCGTAGTAACGCGGCCAGTGAACGGCTTGGTAGCGGTTAGTTTGTTCGCATCCGTGACCGTGGCCGCGAAGGAGTACGTTCCCGCAGCCGAGGGGTTGCCGTTTATGGCACCGGTTCCCGAATCGAGACTGAGGCCCGCCGGAAGCGATCCGCCGCTTACGGACCACGTATAGGGAAGCGTTCCGCCGGTGGCCGCAAGAGTGATCCCCGAAGGCGTACCCACGATCAGAAGTCCAATCGGTGAATTGGTAGTGATCGAAGGCGGCGTAACGATCTTTAGCGCAAAGTCTTTGCTCGCAGTCTGATTCAGTTTGTCGGTCACTTGAATGGCGACGTTGGAATCTCCCAAAGCCGTGGGCGTTCCGGTGATGGTTCCATCCGCGGCCAGTGTCAAACCGGCGGGCAGGGAACCGGATGCAACCGAGAAGCTGTACGGCGGCAGTCCGCCTGTGGCCGCTACCGATCCGCTGTAGGGAACGCCGATAACTCCGTTAGAGAGAGACGCGGTGGTGATCACCGGCGGGTTTGAAACCACCGTGATGCTGAAGGCTCTGGTGGCTGTCCCTTGCGGATTGACTGCCGCATCGGCAACCTGCACCGTGAAGTTGGTCGTGCCGGGGACCGTGGGTGTTCCGCTGATGGTTCCATCCGCGGTCAGACTTAGACCGGCGGGTAGTGAACCGTTTAAGACGCCGAAGACATAGGGCGAAATGCCGCCAGTGGCTTGCACGGAACCCGAATACGGGGTGCCGGCAGTTCCATTGCCCAGCGTGGTGGTGGTGATGGAAAGCGGCGGACCGGTTACCGTCATCGAGAAGACGGTGCCGTCGCTGCTCCCGCGGACATCAGAAACTCTTACGCTGACGCGGAACGATCCCGCGCGGGTGGGCTTACCGGAGAAAACGCCGTCACTCGACAGCGAAACTCCGGGCGGCAGGCTTTGTCCGTCCGCAAACCAGGTAAAGGGAGTGACGCCTCCGATTGCAGCGAGCGAAGCCGAGTAGTCTGTACCCACGATTCCGTTGGGAATCGATCTCGTGGTGATGGAGATGCCTGTTTTGTCGGGCGGTATGGGAAGTGAGACGGTGACCGTATAAGCCTGGGATCCGGTGTTGGACTGACTATCGGTTGCTACCACCGAAAACAAGGAGCTTCCGGCGGAGAGCAGTGTACCTGAGATGAGACCGCCTGATGAGAGGGTAAGGCCGGAAGGCAGGGAGCCGGGACTGAGAGAAAACGTATAGGGCGCGATTCCGCCGGTTGCCGTCAGAATCTGCGAATACGTGGTTCCGGTGATGCCGTTGGGAAGCGTGGACGGAGCAATCGTGATCACCGTAGGAGTGCCCGGATTGATGGTGAGAGAGAATTGCTTCGTCGCCTGTTGTTGGAAGGAGTTCGACGCACGCACCTCGAAGTTGTAAGTGCCTCCTGACCCGGGACTGGGGGTTCCGCTCAACACGCCCGTGTTGCTGAAAGCCAGGCCGGCTGGAAGTGGTGCACCGGAAATTACGACGCAGGGTCCGGGATTAGTTCCCGGAGGCTGACACGAAGCAGTCACCACCCACGATATCGGAAGGTTGAAGCCGGTAGCTGCGAACTGGAGGGGAGAATAGACGGAACCAACTGTACCGGGCGGTAATGGTGACGCCGTGGTGATGGATGGACCTGTGGAGACGGCAGATATTGTGATCTGAAAAGCGTTAGTGGCGACGGCATTGACTTGATCGGTGACCTGAACTGAGAAGGAGTAGATACCGGCCAATGTCGGTGTACCGCTGAGGCTGCCGTTAGAGAGCAAGAAGAGACCCGGAGGCAGAATGGACGATGACACAAGACCCCACGAGTAAGGGGAGGTGCCGCCCGTTGCCGTAAAGAGTGGGAGCGAGTAGGCGACTCCAACCTGTCCGGCCGGAAGCGGCGAAGCGGTGGTGATGGTGAGCGAGGCGGCGGGCGAGATCGTAATCGAGAACGGTTTGGTGGCAAGAAGGCCTGTTTGATCGTTGACCTGAATAGTGAAAGAAAAGCTTCCCGCACTTGTGGGAGTGCCGCTGAACGTTCCGTTGGTGAGCAATGTCAGGCCAGGCGGAAGGACGGATCCCGGCGCGACCGACCAGGCGTAGGAAGGCGTTCCGCCGGAAGCGATAAAGGACGGCAACGAATACGCGGCTCCCACCTGCCCTGATGGCAACGGACTCGGGGTGACGATCGTGAGCGGGTTGCCAGTTGCGGGGCCAATGGCAAAAGCCGGAATGTTGGTATTGGATGTGGCAAACCGCGGCGCCGGCGCTGTGGCACTTGCCGTCGCGATCGTGCTGACCGGTCCGAGGCGGCCGTTTACAGTAGCGGTTCCGACCCCTGGGGACGGGGGAGCGGATATGTAGGCGGCCACAACACCGAAGCTCACCTTTTCCAGAGCGGTCGGGCTGGAGCTGGTCACTTCCCAAACTGCTTGTGCGGTGCCGCTGACGATCGGAAGCTCGGCTATGAACTGGGTTGCACCGGAAGCTGCGCAGGTACCGATTGCGGAGGGCCCGACTGCCGTTTGTGAGCCAGCGCCATTGGCGTCTGCGGAGATCAGATTTGCTGCCAAGCTGGTGGTCGATGCACCTCCCGGTCCAAGCGGCGTGGTGGTGACAAAAAGCCGGACTCCGGCGGGAATGTTGTTGAACCTCGACATCAGGCGAGTGCCTTGCGTGGCAACTCCCGGAATAGATCCCAAGACCACGGTATCGATGGAATCGCTCTCCGAGTTATACTGCATACCCGGCACGAAGGGATCCTGATTGGGCGCAATCATCCTGCGATAGGCACCGGCGAAATTGCCTGAAAATCTCACGTTGAATTGAATGTTCGCCGTGGTGGCCGATCCGTTGGCCAAGCCTGCGTTCTGGCTGGCGGACTGAAGTAAGTTTACGAACGATGTCTGGGAGTCGTCACAGGTCCGGACGGCAAATCCTTGTGGTTGTTGAACAATGCCCGCGGTAACAACGTTGACGGGTAGGGTAACTGATCCCGTGGTGAAGACCAGCGCCTGTATCGGAGTGCCCGCAGGCAGCTGGCTTGAATCGACGCGGATATTCGAGAACCGGTAAATGCGGGATTGACCACTACCCGGCTCGTAGACGCCTACGCCATCAAACCTCACGGAGTTCGCCGAGGCTTGGACGCCCCTGAAAATATTGAATCCTACCGAGCGGCTGTTCGAGCCGGCTTCATTAATCAGCAGGGTAGCTTCGGAAGTGTTGCTTTGGCCAACTCTGCTGGTGATAGTGGCGTTAAGAGAAACCGTGAGAGACTGTGGCGGAGGCTCACTATTTACGCCACCCGTGCAGGCGATCACGATATCAGCTATAGCCTCGGCGATGCCTTCCGATCGAATGGGTTGCGGGCCGGCAACAGCGCCGCACGAATAGGTTTGGGCAGCCGCCATGCCGGCGAACGATGCGAACGCAAGAAGGAAAGGAAGGACCCGCTTATTCATTACCGCCTCCGGCCTGGGGAATGAAAAGAACCCGTGGTTCGGTGCCGCCGGTATCGAATATCCACGCCGGGGCGTCGCTTCTGTCGGTGATGCGGAAAGCTGCGCCGCCCTGGAGGCGGGCCAGCGTTACAGGCTCGCAGCCGCAAGCGGTTGAAACCGACGTACCGTCGTCAAGCGAGAGGCTGATGATGGTCTGCGATGCCGAGCTGGCTACGAAAATCTTACGGTTGTCTAAAGAAGCTGCGACCGCGGTGGGCGATTCGATGTTGGCGACCACGGTAGCGTCCATGCCGTCGCGGAGCAGGACGATCTTGTTTTCAAGTTCATCGGCGAATACGGCGTCGTGACTGCGATTGAGAAATTCGATAGAGCGAATCTTCCCGGCGGTGAGGATGCGGTGGGCCGCGCCGGACTTACTGTAGGAGTACAAGGCCGCTGCGTCCGATTCCACGATGACGGCAAGCACTAATCCGCCGTCGTCACTGACAGCGAGAGCGGCTGTCTGAGCAGCGAGATCGAATTCGGCGCCGGCGGTTGCGTTGTCAGGCAGTCCGGAGAAAACTTGAACATGCGTTCCGTTCACGATAGCGGCTGAAGTGCCATTGGGGCTGATCGCGATCCGGGTAGGCGCCGGTTTCGCACCTTTCAGCAGGCGCAGCTTCTCGCCGGCGAAGTTGAGAATTCCGACGGCGGAATGGTCGCCGAAGACGCCGATGGCGAAATCCTGCGAAGGGGAAACTACCGCTTCCCGCAGTTCCGTGGCAAGCGGTTCGCCGAATAAAGCCGAGCCTGGAATGCCGAGAATCGGGCGTACCACGGCGGCCTGGCGATCATACATGTAGCCGAGCTTCGGGCCTTCAATTTGGGACTCGGCGGCAAGGCAAACGCCGCCGAGCGCGGCGATCAGAGAGAACTTGGCAATCATCGGGGGGCTCCTACGCTAGGCGTTCCGGGGGTGATCACGGTGGGCGTGGCGGCCGGGGTATTATTACCACCTCCACCCCTGGTTGCGGCTACTACGCCTCCGGCTACCGCGGCGCCGGCAACGGCAAGAATAATCAAGATCTTGGCTGAAATACCACCGGCGACGGCGGCCGCGGCAATCGAATTCGTTTGAGTGATGGTGGTATTCGCTGTTTGTCCTTGGAAGGAAGCATTGACGCGAACCTGGTACTGGCCGTTCACGTTATTGGGCCGGAGGCCGCGCGCCACGGCTTGGCCTTTATCGTCCGTCAGTACGGTGAGGCTCCTGGCGCCATTAGCGAAAGACGCTCCGGCACCCTGATTGGGCAGAAGGAATGTGATTGCCGCACCGGCAATCGGTTTATGGTTCTCATCCTCCACCTGGACAACTGGTTCGCGGGCGACGCGCTGGCGGGCGCTGTTGATGGCACCCTCGCCTTCGACAATCACGATGTTCAGCTTTGCGGGTGCCGGCTGGTCCTGTGCGTACGTCGGAGCACAAACCAACTGGAACACGAGTAAGTAACTGGTTAGCGCGGAAAACCCAGGCGCTCTTGCGATAAAGCTCACCGTTTCACCTCCGGACACAGCCCATAGTATATCTATCCATGTCTGGGTGTCTATGACGGACACGGTAAAGCTTGATACACTAAATCCGGAAGCCGACCGCTCTACGTATCTCTACTTATGCGAACGCAATTAAGTTCGTTCCATCCGAATAACTCCAGGCTACACAAGAACGTGAAAATGCCGATAGGTATAACTATGAGACTGCCCTTACTGGCTGCCGTGCTAATTCCGGCTGGCCTGCTCTCTGCGCAAACCGAGCACAAGTTGACTGCTCGTGAGCTTTTCTACACGCCTGTTTCCACGGCGCCGGCGGTGAAGGCCGAACCGCCCAGGGTGGATCCGGCGCCGAAGTCAGTGCCCAAAGCACCCAAAAAGCCAATGAAGCCACAGTATCCGGTGGTCTCCGATCCGCCCGAGCGGGCCGAGAAAGTGCCGATGGTCAATGCCGCCAGCTATCCGCCTTTGGGACTGCGCTACAGCCTGTTGCGGCGCAGCGATTCCGGCCGGTATGACGAAGTGGACACCGGCACGACGTTCCATTCCGGCGACAAGATTAAAGTCGTGGCGAAGGGGAACGACGCCGGGTATCTTTACGTGATTTCGAGAGGCCCGAGTGGTACCTGGGTGGTGCAATTCCCATCGGCCGATATCGACGGCGGGAATAATCGCATCGCCAAAGACCAGGATTATACTGTTCCGTCCGGCGGACGCTTCAACTTCACGGACCAGGCTGGCGAGGAGAAACTGTTCATGGTGTTCTCGCGCAAGCCGGCTCAGGATCTGGAGAAGCTGATTTACTCCCTGGGGAACCCGAAGGCCCCGGCACCGGTGTCCGGTGACGCGGCGGAGGCTCCGGCGAAGGTGATGTTGCTCGCCACCAACCGGAATCCGATAGAGGATCCGTTTGTAAACCGGCTTCGGTCGCAGTTGGTGGCTCGCGATCTTGTTTTCGAAAAAGTGGACGACGATACTCCCGGCGACCGCAAGGAAAAGGCGGTATACGTAGCCACGCCGGACCGCACGGTAAACGCGCGGGTGGTGATCGATCTGACGCTAAAGCATCAATAAAGGACTCTTCATGAGATTAGCGGTTGTTTTCCTGCTTGCCCTAGCTGGAGCGTTCCCCCAGATCGCCAGCCGGATGGAAATTACGCTCGAACGTAGAGACGGTAACGACTGGAAGGCCGTGGATCCGGGGCTGGTGCTGGCAGCCAAAGAGCGCGTGCGGTTCCGGTTCAAATCGAACTTCAAGGGCTATCTTTACGTGATCAACCACAGCACGTCCGGCTCCAGCACGCTCTTGTTCCCCAGGCAGGATACGGGCTCGATGAACCGGATCGAAGCCGGCAAGGAGTATGTGGTTCCCGCGACGCAAGGCGCGTTTCGGGTGGAAGGCCCGGAAGGGTACGATGTGATTTCCTGGATGGTAAGCCCGGTGCTGCTGGCGGCTCCCAACCTGCCGGAACGCGCCGAGCCCGCCACCCCGGTGGAAATGAAGCCGCGCTGCGACGATACGATTTTTAAGGCGCGGGGCGATTGCGTGGATACTGCGGCCGGCCCGAAATCGCAGGCCGATAGCAACTCGTCGCGGGAACTGGTTTTCATGCGGCAGAAGAACTCGTCGGTAATTGCATCGCCCATCCCTCTGAAGGGACCGGTGGTCTATGAGTTCCGGCTCGCTCACAGGTGAACGCACAGGTGACCATGATAAAGACCGTATTCCGATTGAGCGCCACGGTGCTGATGACGGCTTGCCTGTTCGCCCAGCAGCCGCCGCCGCCCGGAAAAGAGCGCGACCTAAAGTACGAGAAAGACGAACCGGTGACGATCAAGACGCCGACAGGCGAGGTGTCTATCCCGCGAAGTTACGCGCTGGTCATCGGCGTTGCCCAGTACAAGAACCTGCCGGCTTCGGCGCAACTGGAGTATCCGGAGCGGGACGCGGAATCGATTTACTCCATCCTGATCAGTCCGGAGGGCGGCAATTTCAAGGCGGAAAACGTCCACAAACTGATTGGGCCCAAGGCGACGCTCGCGAATCTTCGGCAGGAACTCGAAACATGGCTGCCTTCGGTGGCTCGCGAGACCGATCGCGTGGTGATCTACTTCGCCGGACATGGATTTGTGAATGCCGGCAAAGCCTACCTGGCGCCATACGACATTGAGAAAGACCACGTGACCACGACCGGCTATCCGATGGACACGCTGAGCACCGTGGTGGGCACCAGGATCAAAGCGAAGTGGAAAGTGCTGCTTACCGATTCCTGCCACAGCGGATCGATCAACCCGGAAGCCGATATCGCGACGATCAACAGCAGTTTGAAGAATTTGGAGCGCTCGCTGTTCTCGCTGACAGCGAGCCGCGACCGGGAGCGTTCCTACGAAAGCAAGGATTGGGGCGGCGGGCATGGCATCTTCACTTACTACGTAGTGAAGGGACTGGAAGGCGCGGCGGACGAAACGCGCGACGGCATCGTGACGGCCGATGAACTGGCGGAGTATGTGCATCGCGAGGTTCGGCAGGCGACGAAGGGAGCGCAGAACCCGACGTCCGAGCGGGGCAGCTTCGATCCGAATATGCTGCTGGCGTTCATTCCGTCGAATGCCGCTCCCGGTACGCCGCCTGCTCCGAAGACGGGCACGCTGATATTTGAGGCAAATACGAACGGCGTTGAGGTGTTCGTGGATGGCAAGTCGATCGGCGTAGTGAACAAGGGCGGCAACTTGCGTATGCCGGGACTGGTGCCGGGCGTTCATACGGTGAAGGGCGTCAAGATGGACTACGAACCCGATGGTCCGCGGGAGGAGACGGTTTATCCGGGGCAGGAGTCGACCGTGTCCGTGAAGATCCTGATTCTGCGGCGGCGTCCGAAGGCGGCGGTTGACTCCTTCGACAAGGGGATGGACGAGTACAACAAAGGATCGGCGGAACATTACAAGAAAGCTGTCGCGCATTTTCAAGCTGCTCTCAAACAGGATGCCGCCTATAGCCAGGCGGCGCTCTATCTGGGGCGAACCTACAATGCGCTGTTCGATCAGGATGAGGCGCAGAAGTACTACAAGCGGGCAATTGAGATTGATCCGGACTATTTGGAAGCGCGGTCTACTTATGGCGGAATGCTGCTGGACATCGGGGGCCTCGACGAGTCCATCCGGCAGTTAAACGCCGTGGTGCAGCGCGACACAAAGAACTCCCTGGCCTTCAATCTGCTAGGGCAGGCGCTGTGCCGGAAGGAACTTTACACCGATGCGGCTGAGGCTTCGCGGAAGTCGATTGAGCTGAATCCGAATGGCGCCGAAGCGCACCTCTGGCTTGCCGAAAGCTTGCGGATGAACGGTAAGTATCAGGATTCCACGGTGGAGTATCACGAGTATTTGCGGCTGAGTAATTTCGACAACAAGCTGGCAGGGAAGTTGAATTACTACGTGCTGGGCTATTTGACCGGTTTTGGCAAGAAGAAACGGGCGAATCTGCAGGACATCTGGCGGGAATTGCGCAGCGAAGCCTACCTTGGCTTAAGCGACTGCGAACGGAAGCTTTCGCACTTTGACAAGGCGATCGAGTTTGGACAAATGTCCCTGGTGTACGATCCAAAAGACCCTTATGTGCATTACGCTCTGGGCCTCGCATATGGCCGCAAGGGCCAGCAGAATAACAGCATCGAATCGTTCGCGGCAGCCCGGAACCACTTCCGGAAGATGCTGGAAATCAATCCCTCCATGGATGAGGCGGAATTCGCAAAGAAGAACGTTGCCAGTATCGACGCCGCCCTCAAGAGCCGTTAACACTTTCCCCTTTTAGCTTGCATCTTGCAGTTCGGGAATCCAATGTCGGGCGAATCCTCGCAATCCCGGCCGTGAACGGACTTCGAACCCAGATCACGCGGCGCGGGGCTCGGGTAACGAATGTGGCCGGACTCATTGGCAACTCTCTCCTGAAGGCTGATCCACATACCCTTGAAGAAAATTTGTTCAGAAGATTCGGATTCGGACAGTCTTTTGAGAGGAGTGTTTGACTATAATGGAACAGTGCCCGGGTGGCGAAATCGGCAGACGCAAAGGACTTAAAATCCTTTTTCCGGCAACGGGAGTGTGGGTTCAAGTCCCACCCTGGGCACCAAATTTGATATCAAGTTAGTCACAGGCCCGTCGTTGACTTCGTCTGACCGTCCGCCTGATCTCCGTTCCATGTCGCTTGACGAGTGGCTCAGCAAACCGGCGCTAGCGGCAATACTGCGTACTTAAAACATTTTTGCCGTATCCTGTTGTTCTCTGACAACCGGAGGATTCTTGTCGGCGCGCACAGTTGCAGAACTTCCCGCCGGCACCGGATCATCGACTACATCAGCCCGGAGCGCTCGCCAGAGCCTTTCCAACGGAGGCGCTCAGATCCGCTCTGGCAGCCACACAAAACGACAGCGTCCGCCCGCGCTAGGTAAAGTGGCCGGCAAGTCCGATCCCCGTGCGGGCCGCCAAAGGCGCATGATACTGCAATTGGCGGCTGGTGGGTTTGGATAGCAATGTGGCCGGGGACCCGCTTCGCCGCTCCGGTGGAGAACGGCACACACATGCCCTTCGGCGCCGGATGGCGGGGTATTGCCACGGGCGAGATCACGTCAATGTGCAAGACCTGGACTTTGAAAATAGCCCGAAAGTCGCCTTTCGAGATGCCAAGGGCCGGCGTGCCGCGCAACGTGGTAATGAATCCCATGATCCATCACCACGCACAGTTTGGCGTCAACCTGCGTCTGCTCGACGTGCCGGTTCCCGGCGCGCATGGCCCCTCGACCGAATGCAAACTAGGCTTCGGCGTCTGGAAAAAATCGGGCAGGCCGCCGAAAGCCTGCCCTTCCCATCATTTCCCGGTCTTCATCACGATGTCGATACTGCCCTTGAAATAAGCATCGTCTTCGATAATGATTCCCGTCGTTTTGATGTTTCCCACCACGTTCCCGTCTTTCCGGATCGTGATCTTCTGCTGCGCATCGATGTTCCCGTGAACGGTCCCTTGCACCACTACTTCTCGCGCCGTGATATTTGAGTCCGCCCGCCCGTTCGGCCCCACCGTCAGCTTGTGGTCCTTCAATTCCAGCAGCCCTTCCACCTTGCCGTCGATGAACAGATCTTCTTCGCTGTAGATTTCTCCTTTGATCGTCACCGCTTTCCCGATAACCGCCGAAGTATTCGGCACCGGCAGGGGCTCTGCCGTTCGCCCGGGCGGTTGTACCGCTGGCGTTGCTTGTGGAGGTCTTGCAGGTGCTGCCTCCTCTTTTCTATTCCACATTTGTTCGTCTCCTTGTCTGGTACTGAAGAGCAATAGGTACTAGAAATTATACCCAGAGAATGTAGGGAGCGATACCGAACCGCTCCACCGGTTGTGGCTTGCCGCGGATGAGATAAGCTGGGCGTTGTAGTTTTCTTGCGTCATGTCGAAACCGATACTGCTATTCGTTGCCGCCGTAGTGATCGTCGT
Organism: Acidobacteriaceae bacterium; assembly: GCA_025360145.1. Lineage (GTDB taxonomy): Bacteria > Acidobacteriota > Terriglobia > Bryobacterales > Bryobacteraceae > JANXXV01. The sequence continues at coordinate 3,183 of JANYCV010000473.1, read as the reverse complement.
TCTCGGCCTCGCCATCTATCGCTCCCAGGTTGCGGGCGATGGTCTGAACGTCACCCCGCGGGCTGCCAAAGAGCTTGAGAAAGCGAAACAGCGTTAAGGAAAATCCACCAATGAACCGATCGCTATTTGTCAGATGTTTGTTCGCCGCTGTGCCGCTGCTCGCCGCAACCGCGCCCCGGCTGAATGCTCAGAACCCCGCAACTTATTTTCCGCCGTCCGGCAAGTGGCAAAAGAAATCTCCCGCCGAACTCGGGCTGGACGCCGCCAAACTCCAACAAGCCATCGACTACGCACAAGCCAACGGCAGCACGTGGGATTTTGAGAAGGACCAGGTGCCCACCTTCGGCACTCCGCTAGGGCCGTTGCCGAAGCAGCGCGCTGCCACCAACGGCATCATTCTTCGTCACGGCTACATCGTCGCGGAGTTCGGCGACACAAAAGCGAACGACCCCGTCTATAGCGTCGCCAAGAGCTTCCTATCAACGGTAGCCGGACTCGCCGTAGACCGCGGACTCATCAAACGTGTCGATGATCCCGTAGCAGGCTACATCCACGACGGCGGCTATGATTCTCCGCACAACAGCAAGATCACCTGGAAGCACCACCTTCAGCAGGCCAGCGAATGGGAAGGCTCTATGTGGGGCAAGAACGCCGATTTCGCCGGTGTGGAACAGTTCGGCAATGGCCAGCGTAAACCGCGCGCCCTGCAGGTTCCGGGCTCGTATTACGAATACAACGATGTCCGCATCAACCGCTTTTCACTCTCCCTGCTGCGTCTCTTCGGTAAGGGCCTTCCGGAAGTTCTCAAAACCAGCATCATGGATCCAATCGGCGCATCGCGGGAATGGCAATGGCGGCCCTACAACAATTCGAACGTGGAGATCGATGGCCGCCAGATCGGCTCCGTCAGTGGCGGCACCCGTTGGGGCGGCGGCCTCTGGATAAACTCACAGGACCTGGCGCGTTTCGGCCTGCTGGTCCTCAACCATGGCAAGTGGGACGGACGCCGGCTCGTATCGGAGGAATGGCTGAAGCTTGCCGTAACGCCAAGCGAGCACGGCCCCGACTACGGCTACCTCTGGTGGCTGAACACCAAAAAACAGCAATGGCCCCACGGCCCGGCGTCCAGCTTCGCCGCCATCGGGAATGGCGGCAACATAATCTGGATCGACCCCGAACACGACATCGTCTTTGTCTGGCACTGGCATCGCACGCAAGCCATGGACGGCATGGTGCAGAGAATCATGGCAGCGGTCACGAAGTAATTGAGATTGATTCCGCCAGCTACCGGCTGAGCGGCATCTATATAACGATTGCCACTTCCACAACGCATAGCCATCGCCGGAGCCACCGGGTACATCGGTGGACGATTGATCCCGCGCCTCCTCGCCGCGGGACATTCCGTCCGCTGTCTGGTGCGCTCGCCCGATAAATTGCGGGACCGCGAATGGTCCGCAAATCCCAATGTCGAAATCGTACAGGCGAACTTCGCTGATCCCGGCACCCTGGCAACGAATCTGGAAGGTTGCCAATCAGCCTTCTACCTGGTCCACTCCATGATGTCGGCCGGAGAGGAATATGCGGCGCGCGACCGCCAGCTCGCGTCGAACTTCGCAACAGCTTCGCGCCATGCCGGCGTTGCACGGATCATCTACCTCGGCGGTCTGGGCGAAACCGGTCCCGATCTCAGCTCCCACCTCGCGTCCCGCCGGGAAGTAGAGGCAGCGCTCGCCTCCACCGATGTGCCCGTCACCGTTCTCCGCGCAGCCATGATTATCGGATCAGGCTCCGCATCGTTCGAAATACTCCGTTATCTGGTAGAGCGGCTGCCAATCATGATCACTCCGAAATGGGTCAGTACTCCCTGCCAGCCGATTGCCATAAGGAACGTGATCGGATATCTCGTGGGATCGCTGGCTGTCCCGGAAACAATCGGCCGCACCTTCGATATCGGCGGTCCTGAAGCGCTCTGCTACCGCGACATCATGCAAGTAATGGCCGGAGAACTGGGCCTGCGGCGCCGTTGGATTATCCCCGTTCCGGTCCTGACTCCGCGCCTTAGTTCGCGCTGGATCCACCTGATTACCCCGCTCAGCCACCGCATCGCGGAGCCTCTCGCCGAAGGTTTAAAGAACCCGGTAGTCTGCCGCGAAGACCGCATCGTGAAACTGATTCCGCAAACGCTTCTCAACGTCCGCCAGTCCATCCGGGCCGCTCTTGCCAAAATGGCCGGGAACAACGTAGAGACCAGTTGGTCCATGGCCGGGCCAATCCCCGGCGACCCCGATTGGGCAGGCGGCACGCAATTCCGCGACGCCCGCGAAATTATCATTGATGCGCCCATCCACGCCGCGTTCCGCGCAGTCTGCCGCGTTGGTGGCGGGCACGGCTGGTACGCCGCGGACTGGCTCTGGCGAATGCGCGGCTGGATCGACATGCTCGTTGGCGGTCCTGGGCTGCGCCGCGGACGCCGCGACCCCGAGTCGGTCGGGTACGGTGAAGCACTCGACTTCTGGCGGGTGGTAGGTTTCGAGCGGGACGCCCGGCTCACGCTTCGCGCCGAGATGAAACTGCCGGGGGAAGCGCTGCTGGAGTTCCGCATCGAACACGTATCCGAAAGCCAGTGCAAATTGCACCAGATAGCGCTGTTCAAACCCCGCGGCCTGATGGGACTCCTCTACTGGTATGCAGTAGCGCCGTTCCACGGCATCGTATTCCACGGCATGCTACACGGCATCGAGCGCGAAGCCCTGCAAATCGCCGCCAGCCCGACAGCAGACTGACTACCCCTGACTACCCCCAAAACTTGACGCACCTCTGCTACGTTACCGCCCAAGCCCTCACGGAACACCAATGCTCCGGTCAAATTCCGCCACTCGCCTGTCCCTCTTTGACTGCTCATTCCGCTATACACTGTGAGGGCGCGCAGGCGAACTGCTTATTTCATGACGCAGCCTAAGGTTAATATCGAGTCGATCTCCGGTGCAGATGGAGCGCCGTACTTTGCGATATTCGATGTCCACGCGGATTTCAACTTTCCAGTCGAATTTAAGGTCACCGACTACCCAGGGTTGACTCTTTGTCACATCACGACGGCAACATCCAGGCCGCGCCTTGTAGCCTACTGGCGCACCGAAAGTGCGTTCCGAGCTTACGAGGCTGCGTTCTCGCGCAATCTCGCGT
>JANYCV010000467.1 GCA_025360145.1 Acidobacteriaceae bacterium | reverse complement strand
CGTTTCGCTTCCAGCAGCGTGACGAGGGCGTCCCGCGCCGGCCAGGGGGCCCGCCCTACCCGGGTGAGCTGCTGCTGTAGTATTTGCCTGAGTGCAGCACATAGCCGGCAACGTGAATTTAAAAGGGGCATGCCGAAGCATGCCCCTGACCACGTACCCTCCACAGCTCTTAGAAATTGAACCGGAGCTGTTAGCGGATCACCTGACCGCCTCCATCCATCGCCGTCTCTTTTAGAAAGAGCCTCGGCTGCGAGGCGGCTACATTGACTTCCACTGCCTGGACAAGCCGGGAAGGCGCGAACGAGCCCGCGCTGACCGTTCCATATTGCAGCGTGTTAAACATATCATAAAAATCGGCGCGGAACTCCAACGGGCATGGTTCCGTGAGATGGATAGTCTTAATCGCCTTCCCATCCGAATTCTTTAATTTGGTGGCCCGTCCGGTGTTGCGTCCCACATCCCCGCCAGCAGTTCGCTTGAACCCGTGGTTCGCACCCATCCCGATGTAGTGCGCATCCGGCGGGATTGAAGTTCGCACGGACGGCCGTTCCACCTGCCGTGCGAATCGCGTGAGTCTAACGATCCCGGTTTGCGGAACAGAACGAAAAAGGAAAGGTTAGTGAGGTGGGCGAGATCGGACTATGGAATCACTTCCACGTCGGTCAAGAGCATCAGCCCCTCTTTGATCAGAGGGCGGATCTCCGGTATGGCATTCCGGAGCTTCGCCTCCTCATCGACCACAATGATGGTGACCGGCCGGTCGTCCGAGACGCCGAAAAGCCGCTTCCGGTGGATCTTGTGATGGCTGCCGAAGCCCATTACGCCCACCTGGACGGTGGCTCCCGCAATCTCAAATTTCACCAGGCGCCTGAGAATCGCCTCGTAAAGAGGCACGTCGTCCCACTGGTCGGATTCATCCACAAAGATCATCAGCATCTTGGTTGGTGGCGTCATAGCCTCTCCGTTCTCCTTCCCGCAACTAGAGCGTATAAACCCGGCAGCGCCAGCAGAGTTAGCAGCAGCGTGGACAGTAATCCGCCGACGACGACCGTGGCGAGGGGCCGCTGTACGTCCGATCCGATGCCGCTCGCGCGAGCGGCCGGCACCATCCCGAGCAGCGCCACCATAATCATCATTAACACCGGGCGCATCTGGGCGATGGAGCCTTGTACCACGGCATCCGCAACGGTGATTCCAGGATTGCTGCGGCGCAGCCGGTTAATCTCCGCTACGACGAGCACTCCGCTCATCACCGCAACGCCGAACAGGGAAATGAACCCGACTGCCGCCGAGACGCTGAGATTGATCCCGCGCAGATATAGGAAAATAATTCCGCCCACCAGCGAAAATGGAACATTCATCATTACCAGCCCGGCGTAGACCGTGGAGCCGAACATAAAAAACAGCAGCACAAAAATAATCGCGATGGTTATTGGCAGAATCACCGTCAGGCGTTTTCGCGCGCGCTCCAGATTTTCAAACTGTCCGCCCCACTCTACGCGGTAACCCGCCGGCAGCTTGATCGCCGCATCGAACTTCTTCTGTGCCTCGGCGACAAAGCTGCCTTGATCGCGGCCCCGGATGTTGGTTCTGACCGTAATCTGCCGCCGGTTCTCGCGGCGTGCGATGATACTGGCGCCGGTAACCACCTTGATTTCGGCAAGCTGCGACAACGGGATGCGCCCGCTTTCGTGCGTTGGAATCAGGATGTTGCCGATCGCACTCGGATCGATGCGCGATTCCGGCGTGTACCGCACCGTGATATCGAAACGGCGCTCGCCTTCGAACATCGTGCTCACCGCACGTCCCCCAATGGCAAGCTCAATCACGTCCTCCACGTCTTTCACATTGATACCGTAGCGCGCCACTTCCTGGCGGTTGACCCGGATGCGCAACTGGGCCTGATCTTCTTCCTGCTCAATGGCGCTATCGGCCGCGCCCGGGACTCGCTTGATAATCTCCAGAGTCTCGGCCGCTTTTGCGCGCAGCAGTTGCAGATCGGTTCCACCGATGATCACCGCAAGATCCGCGGCGGAACCGGTCACCGCTTCCGTTACGTTATCGATGATGGGCTGCGTGAAACTCAACGACGCGCCCGGAACCTGGTCCCGTAACTTCTTTGCGAACTCTTCCACCAACTGCGCCTTCGTCTTGCCGCCCTCCCAGGTATCGTAGGGCTTCAGCGCAACGAACACCTCATTCCGGTTCGGACCGTAAGGATCGGTTCCGGAATCGTTTCGGCCCGTTTGCGACGCCACCAGCTTCACTTCCGGCGACTGGAGGAGAATCGCGCGGATTTGCGAAGCAACCTGCGCCGATTTCTCCAGTGAGATGCCAGGCGGCAGGTTCGCTCTCACCCAGATGACGCCTTCATCGAGTTGCGGCAGAAACTCCGAGCCCAGAAGAGAGCCTATTGCGAACGCACCGATCACCACACAAGCCGACACTAGAACGATGAGTTTGGGATTCACCACCACGCGCTTCAGAATCTGCGCGTACTTCGCTTCCAGCCAGTGGAGCACCGGGTTGTGCCATTCCTTGGAACCATTGCGGAACAGATACGTGGCCAGCGCGGGAATCAACGTCAAAGCCAACAACATCGATCCCAGCAGCGCGTAACAAACCGTGAATGCCATCGGCGTGAACAACCGGCGTTCTACCCGTTCCAGCGTGAACAGCGGAATATAGGCGGCGATGATGATCATCAGCGAGAAGAAGATAGGCCGCTCCACTTCGAGCGCCGCTTCCCTCACGGCGGCAACAACGCCTTGGCCAGTCTGGTCCTTCTTCTGTTGCCCGAGCGTATGAACGATGTGCTCCACCATGATGAGCGTCGCGTCGACAATGATTCCAAAGTCGAGCGCGCCCAGGCTAAGAAGATTCGCCGGGATGCCGGTGAAGTGCATGCAAACGAATGCGAACAGCAGCGACAGAGGGATGGTGATTGCCGTCAGCAGTGCGGCTCGCACGCTGCCGAGGAACAGAATCAACACCGCTACTACGATGATTAAGCCTTCCATCAGCGTGTGCGTCACGGTTCCCATCGTGTTATCCACCAGGTCTGTGCGGTCGTAGATCGGCCGCAGCTTCACGTCCTTCGGAAGCCGGTTCGCATTGAGATCTTCGACGGCCTCTTTTATCCCCTTCAGCACTTCGGTCGGGTTTTCACCGCGGCGCATCAGCACGATGCCTTCAATCGCTTCGTTCCGGCCGTCCACGCCAAAGATCCCGGTCTGCGGGGCCGCGCCCAGCGTGACGCGTCCTAAATCGCGAACAAGCACCGGAACGCCCTTCGTTGCCGAGATCACGATGTTTTCAATGTCGCTGATCGATTCGATCTGGCCGACGCCGCGAATCACCATCGACTGCTGGCGATTGTCCAATAGCGCTCCGCCGGCGTTCTGGTTGTTGGCGTCCACCGCCTGCGCAATCACCGCGATGGAGAGGTTGTACTTGTCTAAAGCAAGCGGGTTGATCTCAATCTGATACTGCTTGATCAAGCCTCCGAACGGAACCACATCCGCCACTCCATCCACCTGCCGGAAGCGCGGCTCGATCACCCAATCCTGCAACTCGCGCAAACGCATCGCGTCGGGTTTCGGGCCAGCATCGATTACATACTTGTACAATTCACCGATTGGCGTTGAGAGCGGTCCCAGCGTGGGGGTCACGTTATTTGGCAACTGCGCATCGCGCAGCTTCTCGAGGACCACCTGGCGCGCGAAGTAGTCATCGGTGCCGTAAGCGAACGTCAGTTCCACCACCGAGAGTCCAAATATAGTTCGCGACCGGCGCGCAATCACGTTCGGCACGCTGTTCAACGCGCGTTCCAGCGGAACCGTGACTTGCTGCTCTACCTCTTCGGAGGCGCGGCCGGGGAATAGCGTGATCACGACCACCTGCGTGTCGGAGATGTCGGGGTAGGCCTCGATCTTGAGCTGTCCAAACGCCCAGATGCCGAGTCCGATGAGCGTCAAGCCCATCAGCAGCGTGATGAATCGTTGTTTGAGTGCGAACCGCAGTAGTTTGGCGATCAAGTGACGTGTCCCTTAAATCCCTTTCAGCAACATCACACCGTCTACAACCACTCGGTCGCCGGCCCGCAATCCGTCCAGAATCGCCACGCCGTTTTTTACGCGCGGCCCTACGGTGACGGCGCGCTGCACAAAAATTCCCGGCGATTTCTCAACGTAGACCACGTTCTGTCCGTCGCCTTGAATCACCGTGCCGGCCGGGACCACGGGCCGAGGCGCCATTGCTTCCACGTGGCGGATCCTTCCGAACATTTCAGGCCGCAGCCGGCCGCGGGAGTTGTCCATCTCAGCGCGCACTTTCACCGTGCGGGTCTGTGAATCCACCACGTCGGCTATCCTGGTCACGCGTCCAATGAAGGTCTCATCCGGATAGGCGGCCAGGTTAATCTCCAACCGCTCGTTGACGTGAATCAGACGGATGGAACTTTCCGGCACATCGGAGGCCACCCACACGGTGCTGAGGTCGGCAATGGTCATCACCGGCGCGTTCGTATCGTTCCGGAACTCGCCCGGCACCGCGTTCATTTCCAGCACCTTCCCGGAAATGGGCGCGCGCACCACCAGCTTCTGCCCGAACTGGCCCGGTTGCAGTCCGAAGATCTCCAGCCGCCGGCCTGCTTGTTTCTTCACCGCTTCGGCCTGTTCCAGCGTGGCCTTACCCTGCAAGACGTTATTCTCGCCGTTCAGCACTTCCTTCTGGGCAATCGCGTTGTGTTCGAACAAGTCTCGTGCGCGGTCCAGGTCCGCCTGGACCTTCAAGAGGGTTGCCTTCGCCTGGTTCACGCCGGCCTCCGATTGCAGATAAGCCGACATGGCGGCATCCACCTCGGCACTCTCTATGGTGAGAAGCGGTGCGCCCTGTTGCACGAAATCTCCCAGCTTTTCAAGCACGCTGGTGATCCGTCCGGCCACCGGCAGCGAGACATGCGCTACCCGATTCGGATTCACTTCGATCTTACCCGGCGCTACCACCTCGTCGATCGGCACACTCTCGGTTTTCACCGTCTCAACGTGAATCTGTTTTAACTTCGGCGAGCCGGCTGGAATTACGATCTCACCGGCCTGTGCCGGCGGGACGGCGGGGGGCGCTGCTATCTCAACCACGGCTTCTTTGTGGCCGCAAGCAGTCAGGAGTACGCACAGCGCAATTAGAGTGGTGCGTGCGAACTTCACGGATTTACCGCCTTCCCGGAGATGGAATCGATTTGGTAGAGGCTGCGGGCATAGTCCGCGCGCGCGTCGTTGTAACTTTGGATGGTGTCGTTATAGACGCGCTGTGCATCGAGGAACTCAATCAGCGATGCTTCGCCGCGGCGGTACGAATATTCGGTGGTGTTGCGCACCTCGCGAGACTGTTGCAACATCTCTTTCTCCAGGCTTTCCACCATGTTTCGGGAAGTGGAATATTGTTCATAGGATATTTCCACTTCCGCGGCGATGGCGCCTCGCAAGGCGTTGATGCGGGCTTCCAGTTGCCGATGTTCCAGACGCGCCCTTTCAATTTCACCCTGGTTGCGGTTAAACACCGGAATCGGCACGCTGAGAAAGAATCCCATGGAGTTTCCCGTGCCGACGGGGATCACCTGGTGGTGATAGACGGCGCCGACGGTGTAATCCACTTTGCCTTGCGCGATCTGCAAACGAAGATCGGCGGCCGACCGGGCTTGATCCTGTTGAATCGCTTTCAGATCGGGACGGAGTTTCTGCGCCAGCTCCCGCAGCGGATGAATGTCGATCAGTTCCGTATCCTTCCGCATCTCCCCATCGACGGTGAATCCATGGACGAATTGTCTGCGGCCCATCACCACTTGCAGTTTGTGGCGCGTGGAGTGCAGGCGGAAATCGGCTTGGCGGGCAGCATTTTGGAATTGCAGCGCAGCCAGCCGCGACCGCACCAGCTCCACTTGTGCCAGATCGCCGGCGCGAACGCGGTTCGTATTTACTTCCACGATCGCATTCAGCGCCTTGAGGTTTTCCTGCGCCAATGCCAGCGTCTCTTTCGCGAGCAGCACGTCGATGAAGGCGTTCTCGACATCCAGGATCACCCCGCGAAGCGAATTGAGAAAGCCCAGCTCGGCGACCGATTTCCCCAACTCCGCGACGGCAATCCGGCTCTCGCGCTTCTTGCCGCGCTCGAGGACAAAGTCCGCGCGCACGGCTACTTCGTTTGGCCCTCCATTCGTTTCGGGCAAAAAGCGGTGGCCCAGAATGTCCAGATAGTCGCCATCGACGGTCAGGACCGGATTCGGACGCAACCGCGCCGTAATCAGACGAGCCTCGGCGAGAGGGATATTGAGTTTTTCGGCGACCAGGCCAAGATTGTTGTTGATGGCTTCCCGGATCGCCTGATCGATAGTGATAGGAGCGGGGGTGGCAGGTGTTTGGGCGAAGACACCGCCGGTGGCGATCACGGCGAGTAAGAGGAATCTTGGGTTGGGCATAATGATGCGTTGATTTCGGTGCAGCGGAATCCTTGTCGCAGCAACATTAGTTGCCTGAGTACCAGCATGCTGATATTCAGGAGGAACATCGATAGCCCGGAGAGGCTACAAGCAGGTACGAAGTTGAGGGGGTTAGGGTGATGCAATGAAAAAACGCCTGACGGTCCCTTTGGGGTTGCCGCCAGGCGTTTGGTGAAGCGGGGACAGATCTATTACTTGACCGGTACGGCGTGCTTGGTGGCAAGAGACGCTGTAGACTTCTTGTGCTTCTTGTGCTTCTTGGCCGTCTTGGTAGCCGGGGCGGTGGGGTCCGTCTTCGGCGCGTCGGCAGCAAACATCATAGGGACGGCAACAGCAGTTGCCAGAAGGGTCATCGCGATCTTTTTCACTTTATTGCTCCTTCGGAGGTTTTCTCTCTCCGCTTTCTACAGTCCCATCATGCGGCTTTGCGGAGGGAAGTTCGATAGCCCTGAAAGGCTATGGGAACGTACTAATTCGCTGGGGTTCTGGTGTCAAAACGTTAATGAAGCGGAGCCGGAAAAAGCAAACGCCTGACGGTGTCCTTTCGGACTGCCGTCAGGCGTTTGGTGAAACGGGGAAGGCTCTATTACTTAACCGGCACGGCGTGCTTGGTGGCAAGAGAGGACGTAGTCTTCTTCGCCTTCTTGTGCTTCTTGGCCGTCTTGGTGGCCGGGGCGGTGGGGTCCGCCTTCGGCGCGTCGGCAGCAAACATCAGGGGAACGGCAACCGCGGTTGCCAGAAGTGTCATTGCGATCTTTTTCATTTTATTGCTCCTTCGGAGGTTTTCTCTCTCCGCTTTCTACAATCTCATCATGCGGCTTTCCGGAAGGATATTCGATAGCCCTGAAAGGCTATGGAGAAACCCCAGTTCGCGGGGGATATGGGTGCGGTAATTTAATAATTCCACCCGCCTTGCGACGTACCCCAAATTGGTCGCAATACGTAGCCGCAATCCGGTATGGCTCATCCGGCGTACGTGCGTCACACTGGGAAGGTGACCTTTTAATGCTCCCCGACCGTATCACACAGCGCAACATCCTCCGGGTATTAATTCTCGGTTTCAGCCTGGTTATCCTATTGCTGCTGGCCGCGGGCTTCATGGGCGTCCAAAATGTCCGCTCTATCAAAGAGAGCTCGGCTGGTCTGGTGGTGGAACAATTGGTAACCACGCGCTTAATCGAGCGTTTGGAGCGGGAGCAGAAGACCGTCAACGCCGTCTTTTACAATTTGGCGCGCACTCCGGATTCGGCCGACCCAGACCAGATTATTCCTCAACTGGACGAATCGGATCGCGACATCGAGAAAATTGAGCGTGACGCCCGAGGCACGCCGGAAGAGCAAACCTGGCGGGATCTGCAAAGCGCAACCTCCGGCTTCTCAAACGAGGTCCGCCGTCTTCTGGACGAAGAAGATACGGAATCATTCGCTTCCGCCGA
>JANYCV010000452.1 GCA_025360145.1 Acidobacteriaceae bacterium | reverse complement strand
CGGATGGCAAACACCCAGCGCGAGCGCCCCATGCAGCGCTGATCGGTAATCTCGCCTTCGTACAAATAGTTCCCCACGAATTTCAATGGAACCGAGATGCAGTTAGTTGGTGCGATGGTTTCCAGGTGGAAACGGATGTGTTTGTCCAACTCATCGAAACACTCGTCCAGCTTCCGGTGGTCATAGAGTGGAAGCGTCCGCGGATGCGAGTCGAGACCGAACGTGCAGAGTGCGCCGCCCAGCTTCAGCATCTCCATGAACAGTTCTTCCGGATGGCCGCGCTTGGTGAGCAGCAGATGCCGCAGCGGAGCAACCGCGGAATTGACCGTATGCAGGAACCAGAAGTTCGCGATGTCGCGCGTGGAGAATTCCGACCACGACCGCTCGCCGGTATTCTTGGCCAGCGCCAGACCGGCTCCCTTTTCGTCCAGAATATCCACCAGTCGCTGAAGAATGCTCATCAGGCGCTCGCTCGCGCTAATCCGCAGACACGGCGGAATGAAAGTGGGATCGAAAATGAAATGTCCGGAAAAATCCCTCATCACGCGGGCGATGGGAAGCGTCTCGAAGCCGTCCGCCGCTTCGGTGTCCAGCAGCAGGCTGATATTCTTCCGGCCCAGGCGCACGGGTTTCTCATCGATTCCGGTTATGTCGTCGTGCAGCAGATTCGTCTCGGCCGAGAAGCGAACCGCACGCGAATTTCCCGCTTCCGCTTCCACGCAGTTCAAGCCATTCTGCTTCCTCGATGGAATGGCCAGCAGCACGGTGACCTTGTCGCGATGCGGCGGAAACACATCGCCGATATTTCGAGGCTCCGGCAACGGATCGCATTCCGGCATGTGAAACGGAAGGCCGTCATCAAATACCCCGCGCGCGTGAATCACCGAGACTGTTCCGTTGTGCAAGCCTTCAGCATCCAGCAGACAACCAATTACGCCGAACGCCATATACCAGAGGGAACTGGTGGCGAAACGAATGGAATCTTCAAAATAACGGCTCTGCACCTGGAAATGGTGCGGGCCGAGGTACATCCCTTCGGACCAGACGACTCTGGACAGATATTTCATAGGGTCAGCCGGGCTGGCATCGGCCTATACTTTACCATAGCCGCGTTCCCCTGCAAGCGATTAAATGTGGCAGCATGTTAGGGTGAAGGTCAGCCACAATGGAAGATGGGTTTTATGAGCTTTTACTCCAAATACGAGATTTTAGCGCTTCTTCGCGACGACGCCGCAATCACGGGCGTAAAGACGTTCAGTGCCCGCCATCTTGCTTCCGGGCAAACTGTCGGCGTGCATCTGCTGTTTGAGAATGTGCCCGGTCAGGCCGCCGCGGTTTTGGATCGCGTCCGCGGATTGGGCCCGGAACAGGTGTCACAGGTGATCGAGGTGGGCAATCACGAGGGTACGTCCTATGTCGTGACGGCGCAGTCCAACTGGCCGCGCAGCTTCGACGAATGGATGGGCAAGCCGCCGGCGGCGGCTCCCGCTACGAAGGCTTCGGCTGACAATTACGGCAAGCCGGGCAACTGGCGGGTGTCGGCGCCGGAGTTTATCCGGAAGTCGGATCCGGGCGCAACGCCGGCATCTGCCGCAACCCCCATTCCGGAGCCGGGCGGGTTCACCAGAATGTTCTCGATTTCCCCGCGATCGGCCGCCGGTGGAGAAATGTCAACGTCTTCCGCGCTTCATCCGTCCGCGGTCCGGCCCGTGCCAACGCTGGCTCCTTTTGTTCCGGTCACGCCGCCGCCTTTTGCCCCGCCGCCGCAAACAGGGCCTCCGGCCGCCAATCCGCCTAGCCTGGTTGTCCCGGCAACTCCGGCAGCAAGCTTTGACTTATCCGGCGAAACACGAAAGCTGGAGGTTTCCGCAGTGAAACCAGCCGCTCCTCCGCCCGCGGCGGGGCCCGGCGAGTTCACCCGGATGTTCCAGGTACCCGCGGCGGCTCCCGTACTGGCGGTGCCGTCGAGTCAAGGCGATCTGTCCGTAACTAAGAGCATGCTGATTCCGGTGATGCCTACCGTGAGTGCTCCGCCAGTCCCACCGCCAGCGCCGCCTCCTCTTGCCACGCTGCCCGGCGAATTTCAGGCCATGCCCCGGCAGACCACACCGTCTCAGGTCATGCCCATCCCGAACGCGCCCGCTCCAGGCGAATTTACCCAGATGTTCCAGACCGCGGCGACGCCTTCCGCAGTCACCCCAATTGTGAATAAGGACACGATTCCGCCTGCGCCCGGTGATTTTACCAATATCTTCAAAACCGGACTCGCACCCGCACAGCAACCGCCGCCTGCCGCCGGTCCGGGTGAGTTCACCAAAATATTTCACACTTCCGCAGTCCGTCCCGTTGGCGAAGCTCCACCGCTTCAGCAGCAGCCACCGCCACCACCGCCACCACCACCAGGCAGCGCACCGGGTGAATTCACCAAGTTCTTTCAGACCCCGGTGGAATCGCCGGCGCCCCGTCCGCATCCGGCGCTGAACGATCCCTTCGGAAAGTCCGCTCCGCCTCCCACCGCGCCCCAGTCTGGCGGTCCAGGCGAGTTCACGCAGATGTTCGGAGTGCCCAGCCGGCCCAGCCAGGGCGGAGCGCCGGAACCGTATAAGCCGGCCTATTCGCCATCGTTCGCGCCACCACCCTCCAGTAGCGCAACAGGTGCATTTTCCACGCCGTCCAGACCGCCGTCTACTCCATCGATGGGTGGGGCCCCCGCTGGGCCTGGCGAGTATACGCAGATGTTCTCCGCGCCCACTAAGCCCAGCGCACCGCCCGCGCCGCCTGCGCCGCCCGCGGCCGCAACTCCGAATTACCTGCCGCTGGTAATCATATTCGGCGTGCTATTCCTGATTGCCGCTGGGCTGGTGGTCTACTTTTTGATGCACCGTTAGACCAATAATTTCTGATGACTCCTATCCGCTTCGGAACAGAAGAACAATTCACCGCGCTTCGGCGCCTGCTGCGCGACGCCGGGTACAACGATGCAACCCTCTGTTCGCGGGCGCAGGTATCTTCAATTTATGAAGTGCTGGCGAGTGAAATTCGACAGAAGCACAAGCCGCCTCTCGACGACACCATAGACGCGCTGATGTGGGTGCTTCTGGAAGGCCGCTCTATCTCTATGCGTTCCTGGCAGCATCTGGTTCCCGGCGAGCTTACCGATTTACTAATGGCCATGGGGCTGTTGGTCGATCAGGCGGATGAGTTTATTTGTCCGCTCGCCCTGTATCCAGTTGAGAATTTGTATGTCATTTCGGACCGGAATTCCTCAACCGCAGACTCGGTTTACCCTGCGCTGGTCGAAAACACAGGGCGGTTCCTCGATATTATTCCTCGATCGCGTTGCGAAAGCTTCCTCGAAGTTTGTGGCGGCACCGGCATTGCGGCATTGCTTGGCGCTCGGGACTTCGCCGCGCACTCCTATGCGTTCGACATCGCGGAACGTTCCGTGGAATTCGCCGAGTTCAACCGCCGTCTGAACGGCCTCGCGAACATGACCAATAGCGCGGGCGATCTTTACGCACCAGCCGGACCGAAGACCTTCGACCGCATTGTGGCCCACCCGCCCTATGTTCCTGTCCTAAAGCCGAAGGCTATCTTTCACGACGGTGGAGACGACGGCGAACAGATCGTAAAACGAATCGTGGAAGACCTTCCTGCTTACCTTGCGCCGGGCGGCGAGTTTGCCATGTTGTCCATGGGATCGGACCGCAAAGATACCCCCTATGAACATCGGGTGCGCGAGTGGCTCGGCAAGGCGCAAGCTGAATTTGATATCGCGCTCGTCTCGCGAAGGATCATGGAACCGGCCGATTTTGTTGCCCGGTCTGTGATGCAAGGCCGGTCGGATTCCAGCGAGATCGATCAATGGAAACGGGTGTTCGGCAGCCGTGGTGTAACTGCGCTGGTGTACGGAACGATTTTGATCCGCCGCAAGACCGGGAACCGGCCGGCGTTCACCGTGCGGCGGCAGAATAGCGACCGTACGAATCGAGCGGAGATGGACTGGCTGCTGGATTGGGAAGGCTCGGTGGCAGGCGCTACCGCTACGGCACAATTGCTGGACGGTGCTTTGACCGCCGCGCCGGATATCGAACTACGCGTTGTGAATCGCCTGCAAGACGGTGATTGGGCCGCAACCGGATATCAACTGCAGGCCGACTATCCCTTTAGCATGGAACTGCAGCCGCAACCGTGGATGATCTATTTACTAAGCAAGTGCGACGGAAAAAAGACCGGCCGTGAGCTCTGGCAACAATTGATCGACCAAGAGGTGATCTTCCCCGGCACGCCGCTGGATCAGTTCGCCACTGCGTTGACGGTGCTGGTTTCCGGGGGATTCCTTCACCTGTAGTTTGGTACATCAATGAGCGCGTGTGTTCTTGGATCGGATGAACAATTCGCAACGCTTCGGCGGATTCTATCCGATGCCGGATATGAGGAAGCTGCAATCTGCCGGCGCGCCGGTGTAAGCCGCCTGGACCAAATCGTTACTTCCGCCGCACGCCGCGAACAACCTCCGCCGCTCGAAGACACCCTGGATGCGCTGACATGGCTGCTGCTGGAAGGCCGCGCGCTGCCGTCTCGCGCAAGTGCCGGCTTGCTGCCCCACGGACTGGCCGGCTTGCTGGCCGAGTTCGGATTGCTGGTGGAATCGGCTGACGATGTCCGCTGCCCCATCGCGCTTTATCCTGCCGAAAATCTGTACCTGTTATCCGACCGCACCAGCGAGGCTGCCGATTCCGTCTATCCCGCAATGGAGGCGAACTCACGCCGCTTTATGGACGTGCTTCCCAGGGGCAAGTGCAAAGCCTTCCTCGACCTGTGCAGCGGCAGCGGGATTGCCGCGCTGGTGGCCGCGCGCGATTTCGCCACCGCGGCGTTCGCCTGCGACTTGGGCGAGCGTGCCGCGCAATTCGCCGGGTTCAACCGGCGGCTGAACGGTCTTACGAATCTACGAGTGGAACAGGGAAACTTGTATGATCCCTTCGCCGGCCGCATGTTCGACTGCATCGTATCCCATCCGCCGCACGTGCCGGTACTGAAGCCGAAGAATCTGTTTAGCGATGGCGGCGACGACGGCGAGCAGGTAGGGAAACTGATTGTGCAATGCCTTCCAACGTACCTCTCGCCGGGTGGAGAGTTCTGCCTGCTGGCCATGGGTCTGGATACGAAGGAGGCTCCATTTGAGCAGCGCGCGCGCACCTGGCTGGGCGATGCGCGGCAGGAGTTCGATATCGCTCTGGTGACGCGGAAACTGGTTGATCCTGCCGATTTCATCACCAATTCGGTAATGCGCGGATCTACAGCGCTGCAGCAGGTGGGCCAATGGAAGGAGCTGTTCCGCAGCCGCGGCGTAACCGCGCTGGTCTACGGCACGTTGTTGATGCGCCGCAAAACGGAGCGGCGCGCGCCGTTCACGGTGCGGCGGCAGAGCGGGGAGATGACGCACCGCCGCACGGAAATGGACTGGCTGATGCGATGGGAACGGGCCGCTGCCAACGGAACCGGTGCCAAGACAGCACTCGATTCCCGGCTTACCGCGGCACCTGGAGCGGCACTTAGCGTCCTGAATCACCTGCAGGATGGCGACTGGGTAGCCGCCGAATACAAGCTGCAGGTGGACCATCCATTCCACGTGGAATGCAAGATCCAGCCCTGGATCGTCCAACTGCTGGGCCTTTGTAACGGCGCAAAGACCGGCCGTGAGCAATTGCGGGCACTCATTGCCAACGGACTGGTAGCCCAGGGAACATCGCCGGACCAGTTCGCCCAGGCCCTGGTTCTACTGATCTCCGAAGGGTTCCTTCAGTTCGCCTCGGGCAGCAATATAATCAACTCCATCTGAGGCGAAGGGAAATCTCCCGGTACATAAGCGGCTAAATTTCGGGCGCGTACAATGGCTTCCCACGCCACGCCGGATTGATTCAGGCTGAAATACTGGCTGTTCAGCTTCACCGGAATGGAACTGGGCGGACGCGGAGCACGCGTCAGCGGCACGCCGGGCAACGCCTGCCGCACCAGGTGCTCAATGTGATTGGCGGAGCAGACCTTGATCAGATACGGTGTCTTTCCAATCAATTCGCCTTCATTCATTTCGGCGCTCACCGCGAGGTACATTTTCGTATTGACCAGATACTTATCGTCGTTGATAGAAGTGGCGTAGATAGAAGGCTGAACCAGTTTCAGCGGCAGCGAGACAAAATTGCTGGGTACCACCGTTTCCAGCAGGAACCGCAGTTTCTCGTCCAGATCGGTGAAGCACTCAGACAAGCGGTCGTGATTGTACTTCGGCAGATCGCGGGGATGAATCTGCGAGGAAAACGTAGTCAGGCTGCCGGCCAGACTCAGCATCGCGGCAAAGAGTTTCTCCGGGTGGCCGCGGCGGGTTTCAAACAGGTGCTGCATTACAGGAAAGTTCAAATTGATGGTGTAAAGCAGCCAGAAGTTTGCAATATCGGAGGTGCCGAACTCGGCCAGGCTCAAGTTTTTCTGACGGCGCGAACCGGCCAGAAGACTACTCTTGGCGGCAATAATTTCCACCAGCCGCCGGGCGATGGAGATCAGGTAACTGCTGGCGGAGATGTTGAGCAGCGGCGGAACGAACTTCTGATCCAGTTGAAAAGTTCCGGCCGGAGTGCGCTGCACCTTGGCCACGCGCAGTGCCGAGACGCCCTGCTGCGCGTGCTCACCCACCAGGAAACGGAAGTTCTTCCGGCCCACCTGAATCGCCTTCTCGGTGGAACCTGAGTTTTCGTCGCGCAACATGGCCACCTCGGCCAGATAGCGCGTATCGGCGTCCCTGCGCGCAATCGATACGTTCAGCCCGCGGTCCCGATGCTGGGGAATGGCCAGGTAGACTTCGATCTCGGTTTGGTCCTGCTCAAAAAACTCCGCGATTTGCGTGGGCGGCGGCGCCGGGTCTGACCCCGGAATATCGAACATCAGGCCGTCGGGAAAGATCCCGGAAGCACTGGCGATGGAAAGATACCCGCTGGACAAGGCTTCCTGATCGATGGATAGCGATTCGAGCCCCCACGGCTGAAAGCTGAGCGATTCAAGCTGAAACTGCAGGGAGTTCTCAATGAAGCGATCCTGAGTTTGCAAGTGCTGCGGACTCAGAAACGTGCCTTTCATCCAGATTACAGGTTGCAGTTGCTTCATGGCACTCAAATTACCACGAAACTCTATACGCCATTATTGGGGACCAGGAATTGCAACATGGGGCCCACGCGGGTCGCCCCATCCGCGCTCGTTATGTCCGGCCCGGCCGGCCTCATAATAGGCCGGATCCAGACCGTCCCGCTCGCTTTTGCCGGAGAGCATATCGCGCAGCAGCCGCGCGTCTTCGGTGGTGCTTTGTCCTTCCGCCGTTCCGATGTCCAGCCAGATCCGCGGACTGGAGTGAAGGGGATTGGCGGCGACGGTCCTTGGAATGGCGCGGTGATCCCGCCAGACCGAGGGCGACATCACCGCCAGTTTCCCGAATATATCGGGATACCGCAGCCCGATGGTCAGTGGGACCAATCCGCCCAGCCAAGAATCACCAATGCCGGTGTGTCGCGCATCCGGCAGAATGCGGTATTCGGAATCGATGAACGGATTCAGTTCCTCCATCAGCATGCTGGCGGTCTCATCGGCACGCCATGCCTGCCCTCCGTATGCCGTGGCCGGATCGAACAGGTTCCGCCCGTCTCGCGGATACAGGAGGGCGTAACGGCGGGTATCCTCAGGGTATCCAGGCGGCAGGTGGACAATGCTGTCGTGATCCACTTTCAGGTGTTGGGAATGAAATCCGGAATAGGTTCGAAACCATCCTGTCGTGTGTTGCTCCTATTTAGCTTAACGTCCCGGTCGCAGGGAAAGGACTAAGCACCGCCAGGAAAAGCACTTAGTACTACCTGGGATTCTTCTCCATGGAAAAGAAACGGGATTTCCTCTATAACTGGATCAGTGAGTAAACGACGCCTAACTGCCGACGATGTCTACCAAATGGAGGACTACGAGTATCGCGATTTAATGCGCGAAGAACTGATCCGTGCGCGTAGAAATCAGGGACAACAATCCAGCATGACCGGCTCGATCGTGATCAGCATGATCTTGCTGGTGGCAGGGGCGGCAGTAATTATGCACTACATGGGCCTTATCGTACTGCCGAAATAGTCTCCGTTTAGGAAAGCAATCCCGCTGTGAAACCCAATAAATCCTGCTTTTGCTTCGCGATTGCCATCATTTGTCCGGGATCCTCCGCCAGATAACAGAGCTGCAGCACAGAGGGACACGCCAGTTGGGCTTGATCGGCGCCGGCAAGATACCTCACCGATATTTCCACCGCCTGCCTGTAGCGTTTGAGACGGCCCAGAAGAACAATGAGAATCTGTGCCGGACCGGTGCCGATCTCTTCCGGATCGCTGTCTTCCACTTTTTTGACGAAATGCGCGATTCCGGCTTCCACGTCCTCCCCTACGAGGGCTTTCAGGAATATGGCGTGATCCGCGTAGATATCCTCAAACGGCGGATCGCCGCGATAGTGAAACATGGGTGACAGTTTCCTGCCGTACTCACAGAGTTCAATCGCCATCCGCAGCATCGCCTGGTTCGTCAGTTCCAGGCTGAAGCCCAGAATCGAGACCAGATGCGAAGTGTCCACGTAATAGCTCATCCCTTCAAACAGCCAGTCGCGCCCTGCAATCAGTTCAGGAATGGATTGGCCTGCAGGGGCGGTGCTCTCAGCTTCTTGGATAGTCCGGCGGAGGCTCGCCATCAGATCGGTGTGCAGTTTTGTGATCAGCAAGTGCAGGCAATCCTCGCGGCCTTGGGTTCCGGGGTATTGCCCAAAAACCGTGATGGCGCGGCAGATCCCGTGGCTGGCCATCACCAACTCAAAGCCTTTGCGCGGATGCACGCGCTCATGAAGCGCAATCTCAAGAACCGCGTCGTTCGAATCGTCCGTGGTCAGGCGGTCGATGGCGTTGAAGACAGGCTGTAGATCTCCAATCGCGCGCAGGTAGGAATAGCCGCGCGGAATATCGCCGTCGCCCAGAAACAGATTGCCTGTTTCGCGGGCGGCTTCGATGAACTCTTTCTCGTAGCCGGGCCGCTTGTCTTCCGGGATGTCGTCGAGCGATCCCATTTGCAGCAAAGGCAGCCCGAGCTCGCGGCGTTTGCGCATCAACCGCGTCTCAAAAAGAGCGGCGTAGTTCTTCTCGTTGCGGAACTTGTCACTCAGGAATTGCAACGCAGCTTCGGCACCGCCAGCTTGCAGCGCTTGTTCGGCGCGATCGAAATCGTCTTCAGGCATCCAGCACTAGATATAATACATTTTCGGGCAACCCCGTCAATTTATTGCTTCGAGACGCCAGCGGAAACCTTTCGGAAGTCCCACTGCAGCTCGAACAAATCCTTGCCAGCAAGCGTTTTGCAAACGCGGAACGGATGAGCCGGTTCCTGCGTTTTGCCGTAGGATACACGCTGGCGAATCGCGCGGCCGAATTGAAACTATTTGTCATCGGCGTGGAGGTTTTCCACCGCACCGCCGACAATGATCCCGTTGAACAGCAAGCCAATCAGCCTGAGGCCGCCTCCTTCATGATCTTAACTATCGTGTCTTCCACTTCCTGCGCCACCGCTTCCAGTTGCGGCACGTTGAACATCGCCAGAAGGGCCGTCGGCTTCAAAGTAGCCAGCGTAGTTTTACCACCCTCCTCGTAAATGGAGATCCGGCATGGCAGTGCAGTGGAGACGCTCATGTCCTGGTCGAGAACCTTCTTTGCCTGTTGCGGCTGACAGACCTCGAAGATCAGACATTCACGGACAAACTCCACTCCCTTCTTCTCCATGGTTTCTTTGAGGTTGTGAACCTGCATGACGCCAAACTGATTAGCTTGGACGGCAGTCTGTAAGGCCGCCGCAGCTTCACTCACGGTTTTGTCCGTGGATATTTTGACCAGCATAGATTTCCTTTCACGCCTAACGGTTTGCTTCACAGGCGGGCCGTGAACGCACGATTATTTATTGGAGACCTTGTTAATCAAGACGACCAGCAGGATCACCACCAGAACGCCGATCACCGTCCAAAGCCACATCCCTCCGCCCATCCATCCTTCTGTCATCCATCCGCCTGTACGGTTCATCATAAAGCTCCTATCGTCGCGCCGCCACCCGGCCACGCGTGATCGATCAGACCGTGAAGGTATCGCGACGCTCAGCGATCATTTCCGTTCTTATTGATGTTCCTTGTGGGCACCCGCCGAGTTTTCGTCCATACCCTTCATCATCGGACACTGCGACATGGATTCCTTGCCCATCTGCATATGCTCCATCATGTGCTTCATCATCGCCTCCTCCATCTTGGCCTTTCGCGCATCCATTGTGATCCGCTGTTCCACCATGTTGGTGAGGACGGTAGCCATCAGGCCCATCTTCTTGTCCTCCGGCGCGCGGTTCATCTCGGAGAGTTGCCCGGTGAGTCGGTCGTCTTGAGCCTTTCCGTCTTCCTTCAGTTTCTGCTTTTGTTCCTTCATTTCCTGGCAATGTTCCATCATTTTGGCCTTCGTCATGTTTCCCGCTTTCGCCGGCTCGGCGGATTGGGCTTGGGCTGGAGACCAGACGGCCAAGGCTAAGGCCAAGGCGAGGCTTGAACGGACGATGAGTTTTGTGTTCGTTTGGTTTTTCATTTTCTCGCACTTCCTTCTTTCGTTTTTGTTCGCTGTTAACGTCCGGCGGGAGCGGCTTCGCTTTGGCCTAAGATTTCAGGGAAACCGCCCGCCGAAGATGAAGATGGACTGAACTGCGCCGCAAATCGCCGTGCGGCCGTCAACGGCAATGGCAGGCTGTTATTTCTTTGCCATTTTCCGGCATTCATCAGCGCACTTATGACAAGCCTCGGCGCATTGCTGACAATGGTCCATTTTGTGCTTGGCACATTCATCACCGCACGCCTTACAAATCTCAGCGCACAAGGCGCAGAGTTTCGCGGCATACGTTGAACCGCGTGACATGAATTGAGCGGCGAGACTGCAAATATCGGCACAGTCTCGATCAAGCTCGATGCACCGAACCATCGTTTTGATGTCCTGTTCGTGCAAACAGGATGCCGCGCAATGTTCGCACGCGGTTACGCATTCATTGCAGGCTTCGATACAACTTTCGTATTGTTCATGTGGCATAACTTTTCTTCCCCTTTTTGGTTTTGTGGTTTCTTCAAACGTCGCATTCTAAATCCAGCCGGCAGCCGGAACTCTGGCCGCGCTCGTTCACAATGCTCCCAAGGTCGCACTGACAAGAGCGGACGAGATGGCGCTTGCTTTTGTGATCTGGGACAGATACATACTTTTCGCGCTGCATGTGGGGGTCCAGTCTGCAAGTGGAAGGAGGCAATCGGATCGTCGCGTACGATTGACGGAACACCGTGGAATCGGTCAGAACAAAGTACCGGGTTCAGAACAATTTACGTACCCTGCCAGTTCTGCGTCTGGACGGCATCCCCGCATCGTACAGGTGCACGCCGGGTGGACGTGGCGATGCGACCCTGAGGCCACCGGCTAAATAAGTGGGTAGCTTTCCAGCTCGGCGGTGTTTCGTCCTCGTTGACTCTTGCGATCAAGCTTGTTGGCTTCGAACTGCAACGCGGAGACGGTGAGCAGCAGAAAGGCTCAAAACTGTTTCACGGCGTGTTCTCCTTTCAGTCATGGAAGTAAGGGAGAACACGTGCCACAAGATTAAGGCAAACGTTATCTTAACGGTACGGCGTCAGGCGCCGGTGAAGATCAGATCCACGCGCCGGCTGACTTCGGTGAGATACGGCAGATCGCCGCCGGGCAGTTCCACGGTGGCGGTGCCACGGTAGCCAACCTCGTTCAAAGCGTTATAAATTTCCTTCCAGTTGATATCGCCCTCGCGCAGCGCAGTCCATTGCGTTTGCCCCTGCTTGAACTGAAAGTCCTTCAAATGCAGCTTCACGATGCGCTTGCCCAAAGTCCTGATCCAATCCTGCGGATACCCGTACAGGACGACGTTGCCGACATCGAAATAGGCCTTCAAATAGGGGCTCTGGAAGTCATCGACGTAGCGCGCGAATTCCACCGGGCTGAGCAGAAATTTGTTCCAGACCTCTTCCACCGCGATGATCACTTTCAGCTTTTCCGCCATCGGCAGCATCTTGCGAATCTGCGTCTGGGATCGCTTCCAGGCGTCGGCGTAGCTGGTCTCGGGGTTCACTACCGCGGGGACCAACAGCACCGTATCGGCACCCCAGAGATGAGCGTTGCGCAGGCTGGTCTCCATGCCCTTAACGCACTTGGCAACTACGTCTGGATCGGCGGAGGAGAGCGGATACTTCCAGTGGTCGCTGTTCATCACCGAGTGGATGCGAATCTTCGCTCCTTGGGCCGCTTTGCGAATCTCCTCGGCCACTTTGTCATCGGGCTCGGTGCCGCATTCGGCTTCTTCAAAGCCCGCATCATGGGCCACTTTGAAGCGGTCGGCATAGCTCAGGGTCTTGGGTAGCATGCTCAGCAGAACGGCCTTCTTGATCGGCAGACGCGCGGAAGCGTTCGATTGGGAAGCTGCGGCCAGAGCTGCGGCGGTGGAGGTGAAGAAGTTGCGGCGGGTCATGGAATTCTCTCTTACTATAATCCGATTATGGAAAATATGGTCCTGGACGGTTTCGCCTGACGATCACTTCGTAGTCTTTGCTAAAAGGAAAAAGCCGGTCCGGAGCCTGTCGGGCGATGATCTCCAGCCCCATCAGAAAGCCCCGTACGACATGCAGCACCCAAACAGGAACTCCATCGGGGTCATTATATACCGCCTCCTCGGGAACGTTTTGTATGACGGGAGCGACATGGAAGACAGGCACAGGCAGTCCAAGGCTGCTGTAAGTGACAATCACTTTTCCGGCGATAGGACTTACCTAAAGCCGCGACGAGATGTTCCTCCCGCGCCCTTCGAGTGGTCCAAATTCCGAATCCATTTTGGCTGCCCGGCTTAGACAGCGCACTCGGCCAAGTTTTCCCAATCGTGCGGGATCGGTTGGTTGTGCTTGAGCCATTCGTCAGCCTCGGCGATGGCGTTGCGTTCGGTATTGCTGATTCTGGCTCCGCCCTCGCCGGGCGGGACCATGGTTTCGAACTGGTCCTCAGCGGAAGCCGGGATGTTGTTATTGGAGCGCTGTCCGTGGCAGGATGTGCAGCGTCACACACGTATTGTTTGGGTCCAGCAGGCGCCGCCTTGATCTGGTCCTCTAGAATCTGCTGCGGCGATTGTTCCTCACATGTCTCCAGAATGCCTTCCCCGACAGGAAGCCATCGAAAGGCGAACCTATTTTCCCTTTCCTCCGCTGCACCATTGAGTACGCCACCTGCTTGCGAACCCCTGCCCTATACGCCCTTCACCAGCCCGCCATCCACCGCAATCGATGTCCCGTTGATATAGCTGGCGCGCTCGGAAGCCAGGAACACCACCAAGTTCGCGAACTCATCCGGCTCCCCCAGTCTGCGCATGGGAATCTGTGCGGTCCAGCGAGCTGCGATCTCTTCCGGACTGATCCCTTCGGCCTGCGCCAGCCGTCCCGCCAAGCCCTTCAGCCGCGCCGTCGCCGTGAAGCCGGGGCACACATTGTTCACCAGCACATTGTCTCCTCCGCATTCATTCGCCAGGCTCTTCACCAGCCCCATCACAGCCGCGCGAACCGAATTCGAGAGCACCAGTCCATCCAGCGGCTGCTTCACGGCTACGGATGTGATGGTGATTATCCGGCCCCACTTCCGCGCGCGCATCGCGGGAAGAACTTCGCGCACCAGGAACAGCGTGCTCATCAGATTCAGTTGCACCGCGCCTTCCCATTCGGCAACCGTGGTCTGGTCGAACGGCTTCGAGGGCGGTCCGCCGGCGTTCGCCACGCAGATGTCCACGGCGCCGAACCGGTGCCGCGTCTCCGCCACGAAATCGCGCACCTGCGCTTCTACAGACACATCCACCACACGCGCCAGCACCTCCGCCCCGGTGGATTCGCGAATCTGGTTCGCGGCAGCCTCCAGCGTGCTCTCCGTACGCCCGCAGATTGCCAGCTTCGCGCCTTCCCGCGCCAGCCCCAGAGCCACCGCTTTCCCGAGGCCTGAGCTGGACGCGGCCACCACCGCAACGCGTCCCCGAATGCCCATATCCACTGGCTATTTCCTTCTCAGGTAGGCGTCGGAACCATCCAGCCAATCGGGCCGGATGGGGCTGAAGATGTCCAGATCAATGGTGTCCTCCAGCGCCACCGCTTCATGCGGCACGTTGGACGGAATATGCAGCACCTCGCCGGCATGGACGGTCACCTCACGGCCTTCCAACTTGAAGTGCAGCGCGCCTTTCAGGATGTAGGTGATCTGCTCGCTTTCATGATGGTGCAGCGGAACAATCCCGTCCTTGGCGATGAACACCTGCGCCACCATCGCCTTCTCCCCGGTGATTACTTTTCGCGAAATAGTGTCGCTCAATACTTCCGTGGGGACCTTGTCCCATTCGAAGTGCGTCATAGGACTGCCATTCTATCCTGATCGGCAACAATCGGGCGGAGCGTGGGGTAATAGCCGGCGGGCTCCAGCGCAGAATGTTCTCCGGGCCTTGGCCGTTCAATCTGGAGCGGGTCTAGTGAAACGAACGCGCATCACCGAGCGCCAATCCATTGAAATTCGCGCCGAGGCGACGAATGTCACAAATCACCAGGCATTTTCGGTGAGCGATCAGATGATTAATTCGACGACGTTTGGCCGCGTGACGGAAACGTCTTCGAGTCCTCGTCGGATTCAGTTTGGGTTCTATTATCCTAAATCTGGCAGTTGGAACTCTGGTGAATCGTGCCAAGCCGCTGAAAGAGATCAGGATTTCGACTGCTTCGCAGTTCACCATTCTGGTGAAAACTGATTCCCTTGCAATTGTGTGCGGGCTAAAAGACCTAACCGATTTTGGGTGGCTACAACTGGCGGATTTTGGATTATCGTTTACTGGGTATGTGCTTGACTCAAGTGGGTACGGTCTGGCAGCGTTTCGTGTGGCTGGCGCATTGGCGCCTGTTGTAGTTCAGCGATTATGTCCCCTTAGCTGCTCAGCGACTTTGTCACCCTGAGAAAATGGGGACTCTGTCCCCA
>JANYCV010000365.1 GCA_025360145.1 Acidobacteriaceae bacterium | reverse complement strand
ACCACGGCCGCGCTTCTTCGAATCGTCCTATCTCATAAAAAGCGCGACCGATCGTGGATCCGTCTTCGATCGAGAGCAGACGGCCAGCTTCTTCCCAGAGAGTTGGCGCCGGCGGGTAGCTGATCAGCAGAGTTGCGTTTTGCGTATCGGCGGGATTGGCCGAGAGGGTACTGCCAAGCTCGACGAACCGCGCCTCTTGGGCCGCTCTGATTTGCCGCAGTGGTCCTTGATCAGTGGCAGAAATCGACGTCGCCCGGAGAAATGCTGCGAACAACTGATGCATGCTTGGGTCTGGCGTCCCGTTGAGCAGATGAAGGTCAAGGCAGGTGTCGAGAGCGCGCTCGAAGTCGCTTATACTCCAGCCGATTCCGTTTTGCATGTGGCGAGCCAGTTCCTGCCGCGGTATTCGCTGTGAATTGAGAATGGAAGCCGCGTGGAGCAAGAGCCGGGCAGGTTGCTCGAGGCGGCGGTACGCCATGCGGAAGCTGTCGCCCGCCTTCGGCTCCAGACCTGAACCCAACTTGGGCTTGCGGCCTCGCCTCACCTCATAGGCTAGCGTCGTCGTCTCCGGGACGATCTGCGCGGGAAGACCACCAGCATGCGCAGTTATCCGCGCGCCATATTGCGCCGCGAATTCGGCCCCGGTCAGTTTCAGAATCAGTTCCTCTGATTGCTCGGGGGAGAGCAGGTCCACCTGAATGCAGGGCCAAGCCGGATTTTGGGTATCCAAAAGCGTTGTGATCAGAACCTGGCAGGGCGTCCCGATTCGCGGCATCCATGCTTCCAAACGCTCGAATGAGACTACGTTGTCGTAGATGAGAAGTACCGGCGCGGCAGCGAGGCTATGAAACGTTCGTTGACCCTGGTCATTCAGCGGCAGATCGGAAGGGAACTGGAGGTTCAGGATGTTCTTCCCGATGCTCGCCAGACCGATGTCCACCGCGTCCGTGGATGCGTCCACCCAAAAGGTTCCACCGCTATAGCGGTCGCGGTTCCGCCGTGCGAACTCCAGCGCCAGTTCGCTTTTGCCAACGCCGGGCTGACCATTCAGAACCACCACACTCTCAGACACCGGGTCACCCAACGTGCTTACGATCCGGGCAAGAAGGTCGTCCCGTCCGACGAAGGGAAGGTTGCCACGCGATCCGATATTGCTGCGGAACGGTGGCGGCGTGGACTCGCGGAGGACGGCGGCCAGTGACGGGTGGGCGTTCTTCCCTTTGTTGAGGCGCGGGACGGGAAAGGTTTTTTGATGCCCATCAGCGTGCGCGTGCGGAAAGACGCTTGAATCGGTGGTCCAGATTGGGCGGGGAGCGTCCTCGTAACGAATCGGATAGATGGTCAACTCACTGCCGTGAAACGTGGCATAGAGTGCGCGGTTCGGCCACTTACGGCTTTGGTATGCCGCTCCCGCCGCACAGCGCAACCACTCCCCTTCCAGAGAGGCAACGGTCTCCAGCCGTGTTTCGTGCAGATGGCCGCGGAGCAGTATGTCCACAGAGCTTTCGAGTTCCGCCTGAATATTTGAGCCTTCGACGGAATTGAGCCAGTCGAGAGGGTGGTGCATCAGGGCGATCTTCAAGTCGGCGTTGAGCTTATTCAGTTCCGCCAGGGCAGAGTCCAGACAGCGGCGTCCGATCCAGAGCTTAGCGTGATCCTGATCGTCCTCACAGAACAGCGCGCTGTTAATGGGGAGGATACCCAGCCGGTGACCGTTCAGTTCGACTAACTCCACCGGACCGCAGGTGGAGTCGCCCAGTGCTACGCGGACGTCCTTAAAGTAGCGGTTGTGCCATTGCAGAAAGGCGCCCAATTTCTGGGCGAGATGCGGTTGCGGGCGGCCTGGACGGAAATACTTGTCCGCCTGTTCGCGTGAATCGAGCGTTCTGGCGAGGCCCACGCCTAAATCGCGATCCACGTCGTGATTGCCTGGGATCACGAACAGCCGGTTTTTCGGTAGATTTAACGCGCTCAGCAAATCGTCGAAGAACTTCTCCGCGAGGTCATATTCCTGCGGTTTGCCCGAATGCGCAATGTCGCCGGTTGCGAAGATCAGATCGGGGGATCGCCCTTGCCGGTGGTATTCCGCAAGAGACTTGACTAGCGCACCCAGAACCACGTCGCGATCATACGGGTCGCCGCTCCGGACGTGAAAGTCTGAGATGTGCAGCCACTTGATGCTCACTGGCAATACGATAGCGCACGCGGCAGGTTCCAGGCTACACAGGAAGCGGCTGGCAGGACAGTAGGCGACTCAGCGTGACCTACTGTCCCCTCGTCGAACCGGACGTGCGGATTTCCCGCATCCGGCTCTCCTGAAAACCTTAGTCAGCGGCTCACAGGTTCGCCTTTCGAGGCTTCGCCAAACGGATTGCTCCGTTCCACGCTCGATTGGCTACATGTCGAATGGGTAATTCACATGGTGATCTCCTTCCATCTCACTAGATCAGCCAGACTTGGCCTGGCGCACCCGATGCACGCGGATTCTTGGATTCGCTGACCGAGCGCGTGCGCGGCTGTGGATGGGTAGACGCAACTTGGCCTGTCCATCTATATCCTTGGACACTACACTAGAGTGAGATGAAAAAAATTGTTGTCGCCATTCCGATCCTGATCCTGATTCTTATTCCGCTCGTTCTCTTTCTGCTGTCAGTTGCGCCGTCGGTTCAGATTGACCCGGCTCTGCACGTTCTGGGAACCGAGACTCCGGTGAAGGTGCAGGTGAGGGCCGGTCACGCAACGCGACGCGTGACCGCTTATATTGAACAGAACAACCAGCGGTATCGCGTGTTTGAATCCACGCAGCCCACGACGCGCTTCTGGTTCTGGCACAATTCCGGGACATCGATGAATCTCGTTTTTCCGGCCGGCACGAAGCAGGCGCCTGCCGTGCGTGACGGCAAAGCGAAACTCGTAGTGGAGGCGGTTTCGAACGACTTTCGCGGTCAGGGGGCTGTGGCTGCAACCGAGATTGAGATCAATACCCGACCGCTCTCGTTGACGGTGGACGGCGCGCAACACTACGTGAACCAGGGCGGTACGGAACTGGTGACGTTTACGGTGGGCGGCTATTTCACCGAGTCGGGAGTGCGGGTTGGACAATACACGTTCCGCAGCTTCGATCTGCCCGGAAAAACGGGCGAGCGGTTTTCTATCTTCGCCTTTCCCTGGGATGTTCCGGCGGAGACGATTCCGATTGTCTATGCGCGGAACCCCACCGGAGCGGAGGTGACAGGCAAGTTCTGGTTCAAGCTCTTCCCGAAAAAGTTTCGTGCCCGCGATCTGGACATTACCGATGCGTTTCTCGATAAAGTGGTGAACCAGATCGACAAGGGGGGCTCCGGCGATTTGATCACTCGCTTTCTGCGCATCAACAGCGATCTGCGTAAGTCGAACAACGGCACGCTCTCCAATCTACGATTGCAGTCCGAGCAGAAAATCCTGTGGGAAGGACCGTTCGTGCAGCTTGGAAATTC
>JANYCV010000351.1 GCA_025360145.1 Acidobacteriaceae bacterium | reverse complement strand
GGCCGAAACGATCCAGATACTCCAGCGCGTCGTTCGCGCTAACCTCCGCTTCCCGAAACGCCTTTAGTTGTACTTGTACGTTGGCGAAGGGAACCAGCAGAAACGGGTTTTCCGGAAGTAGCCGCAACGATTCCTTGCCGTACTGAAGGGCCTGCGGAATGTCGTCCAGGTCGATGGCGGCTTTCGCGGCGATTTCAAACACCTGAGCAAGCAGCCAGGACTGGGGATAGTTCTTGAGAAAGGATTCCGCCAGGGTCCGCCGGCGGATGGGTTCATGCTCGTTATAAACGCGAAGGAAATCAGCGCGTTCGCCCTGGTCTTGAATCTGATCGAGAAACGTCAATGGCTTGCGGCCGTCCGGCGTCACCACATTGTCGATATCCTGTGCAAGCGCGTTCCAACTCGCGAGGATACCTGCGAAAACAACGAGTAGCCGCATTCCGTCCGGAAGTTCCAATTTGAATGTTACAGTATACAACGTCAGCTTGGGATCTAATTAGGAAAGCTAGGTACGTGCTTGAGTCAGATAATTGCTATGGCAGCAGCTCGAATGCGCCAGCCCCGCGAAAAGCTGCGAGCCCGTATCCACGTGAGTCAAGCACATACCCAATTTATGAAAATAACCCCGCGAGTGGTTCTTTGGATTTTCGCCGCTGCGGCACCGGGCTGGTGCGGCGTGTGCGACCTGACACGAATTGCCAGCGCCATCGATCAGGGAGACTTCGCCGTCGCGGAGGCGGGGCTGAAGGCTCTTGCAGCGGCAGGCCAGCGGTGCGATGAGACGTTGCTTCAATCCGGGAGGCTGCGGTTCGCACAGTCAAACTTGACGGCGGCCGAGGATCTGTTCTTTCGTTTTGTCAACGCGGCCCCGAACGACGCCCGAGGGTACTACCAGATTGCGGTCCTGGCGCTGGCCAAAGGGGACTACCGGAAAGCCGATAGCGCTTCCGCGGTGGCGCTTTCCCACCGGCCGGACTACGCCGAAGCCCTGGTGATGCAGGGCCGGCTGCTGACAATGAAGGGACAAACCGCGGAAGCACGAGTCGCGCTTGAACGCGCCTGCAAATTGAAGCCTGAAGATGCCGATGGGCACTTTGAACTGGGCGCGCTCTTTGACGGGCAGAAGCTTTATATGCAGGCTGTCGCCCAGTTCGAGCGAGTGGTCGCGATCAATCCGAGAGATGCGCGCGCTTGGGATTACCTCGGCTTAAATCGGGAACCGCTGGCCCAAGTAGAACTGGCCGGCGCAGCCTTCAAAAAGGGGCTGGAGGTAAATCAGGGCCGGTGGGCCGACAACTTCCTGGACTACAACTACGGACGCTTTCTGTTCAAACAGAATCGGCTCGACGAGAGCAGGCAGCATCTCGACCGGGCGGTGGAACTGACGCCGTCAGTGCGCGCCGTTCATTATGAGCACGCGAAACTGAGCTTGCGGATGAGAAACCTGGTGGTGGCCCGGCGCGAGGCGGAAAAGGCACTCGAGCTGCCGGACCGCGCTGGCGTGATATTGGATTTGCAGGTCTACTATCTGTTGCAGCAGATCTATGCACAGACGGGAGAGTCCGCGCTGGCGCGGAAATACGCAGAGCTAAGCCGGACGGCTACGATTCCCAAGAGGGCGCGCTAGCCATCCGTCGCCTAATGGGTTTGTTGGGCGCGAATCGCGGATAACGCGCTTTGGGCACCCTTGTCGGCGGGATTGGCCTCGATGGCCTTTCCGATCTCTTTTTCGGCGTCTGCCAAATGCCCTTGGGCCGCAAGGATCAGTGCGAGGTTGACCCGGGCCTTGACGTACCTGGGGTCGTCTTCCGCCGCCTGGCGAAACATTTTCTCCGCTTCGGAATGCCGCCCCTGCCTGCTGCTTAAAACGCCGAGGTTATTTCGGGCTTCGGCATATTGCGGATCTGCCTCGAGGGCAGCCTGGAATTCCTTTCGCGCCAGTGCTAGCCGGCCATCCGCCACGTGGCGAAGGCCAAGCTGGTTGTGCGCCATTTTGAATTGAGGATTCAACGCCACCGCTTTTTCGAGCGCCTCACGCTCACCCGCGTGGTCGCCCAGTTTGTTCAGCGCGAGCGATAAGTCGAAAAGCGTATTGGCATTGCCGGGATCGAACTTCAGCGCTTCGCGGTACAACTGAGCGGCCCCGCCGGCATCGCCATTCTCCAGCAGTTGATGAGCGCCGTTTGTCCCAAACTCGGCTTTCAACTGTTGCTTCTCGCGGTCCTTGATGCTCTGAAAGATTTCCAGATGCTTCTTGGCGCGAGCTTCGTCAGCCAAACCCCGGAATACGGACGCGAGATGGAAGTGGACTTCCGCCGCGCCAGGACGAATTGCGGCGGCTTGTTCCAGGTGTTGCTTAGCCTCTGGAAATTTCGCCAGTTTCTCCTGCACAAAGCCCAGGTTGTATTGCACGTTGTAATCGCTAGGGGTCAAGATAGCGGCACGCAGCAGGACGGTTTCGGCTGCCCCATAGCGGGCTAATCCGCGATTCGCCAAGCCGTTGAGGTACAGAGCCTCGGCATCCAGAGGATGGCGCGAAAGATACTCTGCGGTCAGCGGGAGCGCCGCTTCGTGCAATGAGAGCGCCACCAGCGATTTGGCGGCTGCCAGTTTGGCCGCATCGTTGGCCGGGTCCAGCTTAATTGTCCGAATGTATGCTTCAGCTGCCTCGCTGTATTGCTCCTGTTTGGCGTACAGGTTGCCTAAATTGAAGTACGCCGCCGCGGAGTCCGGGTGTGATGCAACCAGTTCCTGAAATGTTTTCAACGCTTCCTTCGATTGACCGCTGCCGCTCAAAGCCTCCCCTAGCGCCAGTCGGGCAAAGACTGTTGATGCCGCCGCTTGCACTGCCTGTTTCAGATAAGGAACCGCCGCGGTGTACCTCCGCTGCATGATCAGGACTTGCCCCAGGTGAAAGGGAATCTGCGCAGAGTCCGGGGCCAGCGGCAGCGCGGCACGCAACTGCTCCTCGGCGTCCTGCGCGCGGGCTGTGGCGATCAGCGCGAGTGCCAGGTTATAGTGCGCCTCCCACATCGCGGGGGCGAGACGCGCGGCCGTTTCAAAGGAGGCGATGGCGCAGGGATACTGCTTGCGCTCTGCAAACCATGCGCCTAGCGCGTTGTGGGTGCGTCCAGAGGGTTGAAATGCGATTGCGGCTGTCAGATCGGACGGGCCTTCACATGCGAGAACTGCCCAAGAGGAGGAAAACAGTAAAACTGCAACACCAACGAAATGCATAGGAAAGCTTAGATCAATTCTAATCCAAATTTGTTGAGGGGGCGGCAACCCGTCCCCTCAACAGTCTCCGCCAGAATCAGAATATGATCTTGGCGCCCAACTGCAGCGTGCGCGAATTATTGGCGGTGTTGGTAATAATGCCGAAGTTCGCCGCATCCGCCATATCATTGGCGGGTTGACCCAGGATAGCGTGGTTCGGGAGGTTGAAGCTTTCGGCACGGAACTCAAGCTTCAGCTTCTCCTTGATTGGGAATTGACGGAAAATGGACAGATCGACGTTCCAGAAAGGAACCGTGCGCAGTCTGTCCCGCCCGAGATTGCCGAAAGTGAATATCTCCGGAATCTTGAATGCGGCGCGGTTGAGGCCGGTCTCGCGCGTTACGTTGCTAACGTACGGGCTAACTCCACCTACCAGGTTGGCTCGTTCATATTGGTTCCATCCGACGTTGCCAGTATTCGCCACGTCTCCGCTGACGTATACCTGGTAGGGTAGGCCGGAGCGCGCCGATACGATGGTATTCACCTGCCAGTTTCCCAGAATATAGTCGGCCGCCCTGCTCCCGGTCTGAAACATCTTGCCTTTTCCGATCGGCAACTCATAAACGGCATTGAATGCCAGAACCTGAGTTAGATCGAAGCCGGATGGGCCGCGATCGCGGTTGAGGTGATAGGGATCGGAGACCGAGTGGCCTTCCACGCCGTACCAGCCCGAGGCGCCGTAATCGATCGATTTCGACCACGTGTATGCAACCTGATAGGCCAAACCCTTGGTGTAACGCTTGTTCAACTGCAACTGGAAGGCATTGTAGTTCGCCTTACCGATGCTGCGATCGTAGAACGTCGGCGCTATGTACGGGTAAGGCGCGCGCAATCGCGGATCACCCGGCCCGGGCGTCATTGCCACGTTATAGTACCCGCCTACATCCAGACGCCGCGATCCCGATCCGACGTAGTTGACTGAAAGGGTCGTCGCCACATCGATCTGGTGCTCGACGCCGAAATTCCACTGCATCGAGTACGGGTTCTTTGCATAAGGATCCATGAACCACTGCACTTGGTTAAACGGTGTCAGCTCAGGCAGCAGACTGCCGCCGGTCGAGAACGGGTCCTGTCCTTTCACATTCGGCAGGAGTTGCCCGGCTTTCGGAACGTTCAGATTGTTGGCAAGTTGCTGGCCGATGTCAGGCCATGCGCCTTCATAGTTCTGTGCAGTCTGGGTTACCGCCGCCCAGTTGTCGTAAACGATGCCGAAAGATGAGCGGATGGCAGTGTTCTTACCCAAGCGGTAGGCCAGACCGACACGCGGGCCCCAGTTGGTTTTCGTGTCGTGATAAATTTGGCCACGGGGATCGACGACCACATGCTCGGGCAATTTTCCGTCGCCGGGGATGCAGGGCGCCGCTTTGCGCTCGATGCACGACGGGGGCAACTGCTGCACCACGTATGTTCCGTTATTGAAATTGATGGAACCGGTCTCGACGCCTCCGTTCTGGCCGACGGTTTCCGGCCTGCCATAAGGCGGCAGGAACGTCCGGTCATAGCGCAGCCCGATGTTGACCGTGAGTCTCGATGTGGCCTTCCACGAATCCTGAAGGAAAAAACTCATTACGCCGCCCGGCCGCACGGTTTCATGGACGTTCCGGCGTCCGGCATTGTCCGGCACATTCAGCAGGAATGATGCGAGCGCGCTGCCAGGTTCGGCCGAGTTCGCCGGATTTCCGGTCTGCTGTGCCCCGAAATTCACGTTCGCGCTCCGGTTGAACGCTTCTTGCCCCATGCTGGAGTACTTGCCGCCGGCTTTGAGGGTGTGGGTGCCGATGATCTTGGTGAGATTGCCACTGAACTGGTGGGTATTGGCAACAATCGGGTTGCTTCCCTGCGATTCTCCACCGCTGAAAAAACCATCCACATTTACTGAGGGAATGACGGTCAGACCGCCAATAAAATTGCCGCCGAAGGCAGGCGAGAAACCCCAGTTCGCGGCAGCCGGATTCACGAAAACAGTGGGGTTGAACTCGGAAGATGTTACGTGCCCATACTGCCCTTGCAGCACCAGGCTGGGGCTAAACGTATGGACGTAGCTGGCGCCCCAGTTACGTGCCGGGTTCGATTTCGTTCCGACCAGGGCCGGGCGCCCGCCGGACGATGTGGTGTCGTTCGCAATGTCGCTGAACCGGAACCACAGGAAGTCGTTGTTGCCAACCGTCTGATCCACGCGGAACTGATACTCCTGTTGATTCTGGTGGAACGGCGTGGGATCGATAGCGTTCTTCAGGCCGTTCAGCCTCGGTCCGGCAACTGGAAGAGTCGCCTTGGCAAATTTCACAAGGTTCTGATCGATGAGGCTCCCCGGGATCCGGTTTCCAGGGAACGGGTCGCGCGTGAAGGTGCCGGATACGGTCCCGGGACGGGTGGAGTACGGGTTAAATATCTGATTAGGAATGTCGCTCAGATCGCCGTTGTAGTTGGCCTCGGTTGGGACGCGAAAGAAAGAGTTGGCCGGCTTGCGGAACAGAAACTGCTGAAATGCGCCGTAGAAGAATGTCTTGTTCTTCCCGTTATAGACTTTGGGAATATAAACGGGTCCCCCCAAGGAAAAGCCAAACTGGTTCTGCTTGAACGGAGTTACATTCGGCTGGAAAGTGTTGCGCGCATCGAAGGCGTCGTTGCGAAGGTATTCCCACACTGTACCGTGCGGCGAGTTGGTGCCGGACTTGGTAACCACGTTGATAATGCCGCCGGTGGAACTGCCGAACTCCGCCAGGTCATTGTGGGAATTGACTTTGAATTCCTGAATAGCATCAATGATTGGCGGAACCACGTAGGTGCTGACCATGCCTTGGTTGTCTATACCGTCCAGCATGAAGAAATTGCTGCGGTTGGTCTGGCCGTTGATGGCCGGGAAAACAAACTGGCTGCCCTCGGTTTTTGCAACCCCAAATCCGCCACCGGCATTCTGGGAGACGCTTACAGGCGCGACGCCAGCCGAAAGCGACAGCAACTGGGTAAAGTTCCGCCCGTTTAGCGGGAGGTCGAGGACTTGCTTTTCCGCAATTACCGACCCAAGTTCCGCGGTGGAGCTTTCGATTTCACCCGCCGCGGCTTCCACGTTCACCGTTTGTTCCAGAGCGCCCAATTCGAGTACAAGATCGCGATTGGATGTCTGGCTCACGGCAAGTGTGAATTCGGAAATAACGGTTGATTTAAACCCCTTCGCGTTCGATTCGATTGAGTAGCGACCGGGATTGACGTTGAGAAAATTATAGTTCCCAGCGGAGTTGGAAGTGGTGTTTCGCACGCCCGCCGTATCGGCGTTGCGAAGACTCACCCTCGCCTGCGGGACCACGGCTCCCGAACTGTCACGAACGATGCCCGTTACCGCAGCAGTGGACAACTGGGCGTATGCGCTAGTTCCCGCGATGCACGCGGCAACTGCGCTAAATAGTAGATTGACAAGCGATAACTTTGGCCGTATAACCAGCATGGGATCCCCTTCGAGTAATGCAATTGTATTAGTACAGTTTGACTAATTCAAGCTGTTGGGCAATGTTAGCTCAAGCGGAATCGGAAGTCAAGCGCCCACTCGCTCTTGTCGCCGCAAAGTAGAAATGTCCCCCTTCCCCGCAAAGTAGAAATGTCCCCTTTTCCAAGGCTTCCGGAAATTGCATGTTAGTCTGAGCCTGCCGGTGAAGCGGAGACGGGCTCTGG
>JANYCV010000344.1 GCA_025360145.1 Acidobacteriaceae bacterium | reverse complement strand
CGCTTCCAGGTACCCGTCGGCGCGGCCGGGCTCGACGGTGGCGATGCGATTCCAGTAGACGCGAGCTTTGTCGAACTGTTCTTTATCGGCGTAGATCTCACCAATGCGGGTGAGTGTTTTCGTGTCGCGGGGGGTACTTAGGCTGAGCTTGTCTTCAATTTCGACAGCCGCATCGATGCGTGAAAGAGATCGATGGATTGACGCGCTGCGCTCGCCAAGCGCGGCTTCGGCCGGGTAGGTGTAGGCGATGACCTGAAAGTTACCGGCCGCGTTCTCAAAGTGGGACCGCCACGCTTCCGCTTCGCCAAACATCTGCATTGCGGCGCGATTGAACCCAAGGGCTGCATTTAGACGGCTAAGTCCAGCGATTTCGGTATCCAGCTTGTTGGTCCGTGAAAGATACTCGAAGAATTGCGAGCGCAGTGTCTCGTCGTAATACCAGTTGTTGCGAAGCATGCGTTCCCAGGCGGCGTTATCCACGGTGCCCTTGGTGTTGTAGGCGCGCAACAGATTCTTCACGAACACCATGTGGTGCGGGAAGCGTTGGTAGGCGTAGAGATTCACTTGCCGGTAGAGAACGGAATCGATGGTGCTTTGCCCGATTACTTCGCGGAAATATTTCTCGAGGTCCGTGCCGGTGAACACGGCCGCAATTTCCTTGGTCAGCTTGTCGAACTGCGCAGACTGCTTTTGCCGCAAATACCAGCGTGCCAGCTTGTGGTGCCAGGTGCGGTCCTGGAACTGTTGCGTGGCGCGGATGTAGGTTTGCTCCAGATCCGCGGCGAGCTTGTTCTGGTTCAGAAACACCGCGAGACGCTCATACAGGCCGGGGTCGTTCGGGTTGCGGTCGATCTCACCGCGGAAGAGGACCAGTGCGTCCTTGGTGCGCTTCAGGGAGACAAGACGCCCGATGTATCGATCCAGTACGCGCGCGTAGTTCGGTGAACGCGCCGGCGCGGCTGCCGGCTTCCTTTCTTCCTGGCCGTCCGGAGCCGGTTCCACATCAGCGGCGGATTTTACCGGAAGGACACCAATGGGCACGCCGCCCGCCGCGGTGCTCAGTTCCTTTAATAAGGCGTCGTAAACCGCGAACTCTTCCTTGGTCTGCTTGCGGCGGGCCTGGGCATCGGCGATGAAGAGAGATACATCCGTCCGCTGGCCGGCATTCGGAAAGCGGCTGAGAAATTGTCGGCCCTGACGAACTACGCCATCGTTGTCGCCGTAGGCTGCATAGGCTTCGATCAGCTTGGCGTGGAGGCGCTGGCGGTCCTCCGATTTCGGAAAGCGGACATCAAACGTGGCAAGAAATTCCGAAGCCTTGGCGCGGTGGAAGTACGCCACCGAGGCCTGATCCTGTTCAGCGAATTTCCTTCCCGGGCTGGTGGTGTTGAACAGCAGCGATAGGAAACCGTTCAGCGCGCCGGGGTAGGGGTCCATGGTGGCGACATCTTTGTAGTACGAGAGATCTCCCGCGCCGATCTGGATCGGTTGCTCAGGTGCAGTAAAGAGAATTTCGATCAGACCGGCCAGGCCCTTCCCGGTGAGAGCCGGCGTCGCGGTTTGCAGATTAGCAAGCGCGAAATAGTTCTTCGCCGCAGCGTTATAGCTGTGAACCGCTTCAAAGAGTTTCGCTAACGTGTAGAGTTCCTCGGCGGTGAAACTTTGCTTGCGTGCCTGATATTCCAGTAACGATCGTTCGGCCTGCGGAAGATTGCCCTGTTGCTGGTAGTAGTAAAATAGGCGCGCCGCCGGATTCACGTCGCCTGGATTTGCGGCGGCGGCACTGCGCGCGTTTTCGAGAAACTTACGCAGGCTGCGTGTTTGCTGCAGCAGGTGAAAGTAGTTCGCCATGACCGAGGGCGGCCACAGGGGCTGAAATGCGCTGTCGTAAATGGCTACTGCCTGCGCCGCGGTTCCGCGCTGCTGCGCGATGGTGGCTCGGGCGCGCAACGGGAAGGTCTGGTCGGCTGGGAATGCTTTTTGGTAATCGGTGAGCAATATTTCGGACGCCGCAACCTGATTCGTGCCGTTCAGAAAATCAAAGAAGCGAGTGTACACGGACGGCTGGCCGGGGTAGCGCGCGAGCCAGTCGCGATAGATTCCAGTAGTCGCCTCGATGGGGAGTGCTTGCGCGCTGGCCAGTGCGAGTGATCGCTCGAAGAGTTTCCAAGAGCGTTGCTGCGTAGGTTCGGTGAACTTTTCTGCTGCTGCCGCAGGCATGTTGCGGGCTGCCGCCAGGGATTGCAGTTCTTCCACTGGCTGCAATCGGCGATGGTAGAAGCCGGCCAGCGCCACCTGCCCCTGGAACTTGTCGGCATTTGCGGCGGCGTAGTTGCGCCAATCGGCCGTTGCTGCGGCGAAATCTAAAAGCTGCTCCTCTTCGTGAGCGCGCAGGCTTAGCAATTCCGCCTGTTGCGGCGCTGCCGCGATGGCTTTGGAGAGATCGGCTACGGTCTCCCTGGGTGGGCGCAGCGAGAGCACTGGACCGGCGGGGAGCGCGACGGTCCGGAAGAAGATCGCCTCAATCGGATTATTGGCCTCGACGAACTGAACCCATTCTCTGAGCTCGGCCCGGCCTGCTGCGGCCAATGCGATGAGGGCGGCGAGTAAACAGAGCTTACGGGAGGATTTCAATGATCACCTCCTGTGTTCCAATGTTGTGCGCGAAGTCTTCGGCCGAGACAGTCAGCGGGTAGCGGCCGGCGGGCAGGTGCGCCGGGATTATTAGGTCCGCGGCGTTCGCCCCGGCTGCCGTGCTCCAATGCAGATTCACCGGAGTGATGCCATACATCCGGGCAACCACCGTGCGCGACGATTCCGAAGCGCTGGCCCGAAGCCGTACCGTTTCGCCCCGGTGGAACTGCGTCTTTTCGAGCCGGATCTTCACCGCGGGTGGCTTGCTGGCGATGACGAATGTTTTCGATTCACGGAAGACGCGGCCTTCTTTATCGCGGAGCATCAAGCGGACTTCGTGGGTACCGTCGGCGAGATCGGACGGCGCCAGAAATCTGGTTTGCCATGTGTCTTCTTCTTTCAGATAGCGCAGTTTCTTCACCAGGCCGAAGGGGAACATTGCGACTACCGACGTGATGGACTCATCGGTGCGCACGCGCAACACGGGGTCGCCGGGACGGATCAGGCGGGGCCGCAGCAATGCGCGCGGCGCGGCTAGGAAGGAAGTATAGGGCGTCACAAATGTGTACTTGCGCGACAGACGGATGATCTCGTCAATGGTGGCACGGTCTTCGCCTTCGCGTTCGATCTTTTCGAGCAGCGCGTCCACTCGCGCTTTCGCCCACGTGCGCGGCAGTTGCGGATGAGTAAGGCTTTGCGCCGGGAGTGCCACGGTGGTCCGCATCTGTAAAGCGGAGCCATCCCTGGTGCCGCGAACAGTGAAGTTTGCCTGCGGCATCGGGTTCTTATACTGGCCCACCCACGATGCGATGGAGCCGGGGAATGCATTCGCTTCCAACGGATACACCATGCTGAAATTCGCTGCGGGATTTGAGGTCAGCGACAGCGGCTCCACAGGACGGCGGCCTATCTTCGACAGGAACGCGTCGAGTTTGAAGTCCGCGGGCTCGGTGGATCGGACCCATTCGAGAACTCCGTTGCCGCGCGTCAGCATTTTCAACAGCGGCATGTTCGCATCGTCGCCGACGGCGAAGACGTAGGTTCGCGGACTGTTCCTTATTTGCTTGATGCGGCTGCTATACCAGTCGGCAATCTTGACGTTCTGGATGTTGGCGCCGCGGGTGGCATCACCGTCGCTTAATAAAACGATGTACGATTCCCCGCCCTGTGC
The DNA here is from genome assembly GCA_025360145.1 of Acidobacteriaceae bacterium. Lineage (GTDB taxonomy): Bacteria > Acidobacteriota > Terriglobia > Bryobacterales > Bryobacteraceae > JANXXV01. Next base: position 8,373 of record JANYCV010000344.1, on the reverse strand, counting down.
ATTGGTTGCGGCATTCAGCGCTTCCTTCAACGCAGCTTCAAGGTTAGTGCCGCCACGGAGTCGGCTGGAGCGCACGAAGGCGAGCGCTTTATCTACAACATCTGGCGTTGCCGCGACGTTGGCCGGCGAAAACCTGGCTACTTCGGAATTGAACAGCAGAACGTTGAAGCTGTCCGTGGCCCGCAGCGAGCGCAGCAGCTTATCAAGCGCGAGAAAACTGCGTTCCAGCTTCTCCCATTGCATGGAGAGCGACGCGTCGAACAGCGCAATGACAGTTCGCTTCGGCCCGTCTTTCGCGGCTGCGCTCGGCCCGATTACGGCGGAGGCTTCAAAGAAGCCAGGCTCCGCTGGCCCTTCTTTATAAGTGAGAACTTCGAGCGTGTCGCGTTTGTCCGGATCGATGGTGTACTTGATGGCCAGCTCTTCGCTGAGAGAAATGTTGCGGCCGTCGAACTCTGCCGTAATCCGGTTCGCTGTCTTCTCCTTGATTTGCAGCGGGTATGCCTTGCCGGCGATTTCGAAATCCTTCATCGCGTGGGGCGAGGTGAGTTCCAGCGAGATGGTCAGATGCGCCACGGATTGCGCGCGGTATGCGTCCGGCCGCAGCGGAATGGCGAACAGTGTCTGCAACTGCTCCGTTTGCAGGCGCTCCTGGTATACCAATTCCACGCGCTTGGTACCGAACGGCGGGATTGGGACGATGTGCGCGCTGAAGACAGCGGAGCGATTCACCTGGTCGGCATCGCGCTCGCCCATTTGCAGCAGGCCCGGATCGATTACTTGCATCTTCGCCAGGTTGTAAATTTCAGCCGCTTGTTTACGCTCCAGAATCACGCCTGGGATGCGGGTAACGCCATCCCAGATGGCGAAACTGGAAATCAGCGCGCGGCCGGAAAGAGCGAACGTGTAGTTTCCTTCCAGCACGGCGTTGCTGTGGCTGGAGAAGATCTGCCGCGTCTCCACACGCGCGTGATGATTGTCGATGCGAATACGAATGTTCATCTCGGCCAGCGAAAGCACCGCCGCATCGGGCTGTCGCAGATTCGACGGAATCAGCACGCCCGCTTCGGCGAACAGAAGAGTGGGAGCGAGCAAGAATGCAAGAATGCGCTTCAAAGATTTGCCTCGGTGATGCGGACCAGGCCATTGTCGGTTCCCACGTAGAGATATCCTCCGGCGCTGGCGAGCGCGGTTACGTTCAGAGACGGCAGCCCTGTTGTGAAAGTCGTCCAGCGGCCTTGCGACCGGCGGTAGATCAGCAGCCCCTTGCCTAGCGTCCCGGCGAAGACCCTGTCGTTCGCGGTGGCCATTGCATTTGGATTGATCTCGGTCTGTTTGGGCATGTCGGCGAAATTCTGCCACGCGCCGGCGGCGTCGATACGGACCACACCAGCGCCGTACGTGCCGATGAACCACTCGTCGGCGGACGGAACGATAGCCGTAATCCAGTTCTGTTTCAGTGCGGAATTCGATGTGGTGAAGCTAGCCTTGACGACGCCCGATTCCAGAATGGACAGGCCGCCCAGCGTGCCAACCAGCAGCCGGTTCTGCGATTGGCCCAGAGCGTAGGCGTGATTGTTGACCAATCCGTGAAATGCGTAGAGGCTCTTCATGCCGCCGCGGTCGATGAAGGTCAGGCCGGCGGGCGTGGCTACAGTGAGGCCGCCGGGATTCACCACAATGTCGGTGACGTGGTTCGCGATCAGTCCGTCGGCGCGCAGGATCACCTGTTTCTTGTTCGCCGCAGCGTCGAAAAGCACCAAGCCGTTTGCGGTACCGACGGCCGTTAACGATCGCGCGTCGTCCTGCACAATACGATTGACGCAGAACACATGCTCATCTTCCGAGTGAGTGGCCTTTTGCAAATTACTTTCGAGCACGTCCAGGCCACGGTCGAAAAACCCGACCCACAAACGGCCCGAGCGGTCCAGAGACAGCGCGGATATGTTGCGATCTGAAAGCACAGCGGCGGGACGATGCAGCACTGCCTTCCATGTGCCGCGATCGTTGATGGAGTACAGGCCATCTTCGGCCAACGCGTAGACTTGGTCATCGAACTGAATCAGGCGAGTGATCTCCACCGGGATGGGATCGGCGGAGGACGAAGCCGGACGAGGCCGCTTGGCTTCGAGCGGAATTTCGAAGACACCCTGTTCCAGAGTTCCTACCGATAGCTGATTTCCGTGTACCAATAAAGAACGCGCGAAAACGCCCTTCGCCAGCGCGCGTTCAAAGCGGCCGTTCTTGAATTCGGAAACGCCGAGCGCGGTTCCTATATAAGCGTTGTCGCCGCTGGTGGCTAACGAGACTACCTGTGGATCGGGTAGCACGGCGGCTTCGGCGAACTTATCCACTTGACCCGCGTGCCAGTGGAGAGCGCCGAGGTCTAGCGAGCCAACCCACACGTCGGCATCGCGGCCGGAAAGCGCCGTCACGTGAAAGTTGGAGAGCGCCGGATGAAACGGCGTCAAGCTTTTTCCGTCGAAGACGAGCACGCCTTTCTTTTCGGTCCCGATTAAAATCTGCCCGGTGGATAGCGGCAGGATGCTGGTGAGGGTCCGCGATTCGGCATCGCGCGGACGAACGTGGCGGAAGCTTCGGCCGTCGAAGGCCAGCAGTCCTTCGCCTGCGGTGGCGATCCAAAGTTCAGGCTCGGCGGAATCGGAAGCGAGGCCTGTCGCCATCCGAACCAGCGTCGCGGGCGGCAGTTCGATGCCGGTCCGATAACTGGCGGCCGGTGAGCCATCGGCGTTGAAGGAAAACAGTCCGGTGGGACCGCATAAATAGAGATGCCCTTGGTAGCTGATGGCGTCTCGATAGGCGTTTGGAGTATTCAGTGCCTCTACGCCGGCGGGCAACGGACGATTCAGCCTGGCATCGGTAAAGGCGAGTTGGAACTCGTTGACGACGGCGGTGGAAGATTCGTTTAGCGCCTGATTCGCCGTCCAAAAAGCGGAGCCGGCCCAAATCAGCGAGACGCCCGCCGCGAGGGCTAAAGCGAAGTGCCAGGGCCGACGCTGGATGAACTGCCGCACACTGGATGGCACTTGCTCAATATAGCGGATTATAGGGTGCTGTTTCAGTTCAATTGGAATCCATACGGAGATTAAGTAAGACCAGTTTGAATCGCAAGCCTGGACAAGCGGTTAGCCGAGTTTGTCCCAGTCGTTAGGACTGATGTGAGCTTGGCTGAGAATGCTGCGTAACGTGCCGACAGGAATCTCATGTTTCCTTGGCACGATGGCAGTGTCGATGGCCTCGCCCGAGCGGCGCACAAATTTGACGTGGCTGCCCTTCTGGCTGGCTTCAACGAAACCAACCGCTTCAAGCCGTCGCTTGATCTCGCGAACAAGGATGGGGCTTAAGCCGCCCCAACCTCAACCTCGATCATCCGGACCTCGGGCGACCGGGTTGCTTGCGGCGGTTCGAAGTGCAGTTCGAGGGCTTCCTTCAGGTTGGCAAGCGCCTCTTCCTCGGTCTCGCCTTGGCTGGCGACATCGAGTTCCAAGCACTGGGAGACGTACCACTTCCCCTCACGCCAAACGGTCGCAGCGAATGGTCGCTTCATGACCCGATTGTTTCACAGTCCGGGTTGCATCGCACTGTTTCTCTTCCCGAGACGATAGACTCGGCCCGCCAAACGGTGATGTGTCGCGGCATGCCCCGTGACGATTTCCGATAAGCCGTGTATCGGCCAGAATCCGGCGAAGAGCGCCCAATGCTACGATCAACTCGTATGGAACTGGCGATACGGATACAGGTCGAGGAATTACCAGAAGGTGTATTCCTTGCGACATCGGATGAACTTCCCGGGATCGTCGCGCAGGGGCGGACCGTTGCTGAGGCGCTCGAGATCGCGCGTGACGTCGCCAGGAAACTGATCGAAGCCCGGCGCGAGCGCGACGGCCTTCCGAACTTGCCGACTACCCGCGAACGGCGAGACTACACGATCGTGGTCGCGGCGTGAATGGGCCGATTGGCTGGGTTCCGATACCGAGAGATCGTTCGTAAGCTGAAGTTGTGCGGCTTCGAGTTCGATCGCCAAGCCGCCGGCAGCCATGAAATTTGGTTTAATCGCGGAACAAATCGGTACACAACGGCGCCTAACCACCCCGGTGACATGCCTGAGGGAACGCTCCGGGCCATTTTAAAGCAGGCGGGAGTCGATCCAGACGAGTTCATAGCAGCCTGAATCAGTGAGAAGGAGCTAGTACCGCGGTGATGTTGCGGAGTGCATCAGACATCATCTGTCTTGATGTTTGATGTGTTAGGCTGATGGCATGCGTACGACGTTGGAACTCGACGACGATCTAATTACCACTGCCAAGCATTTGGCTCGACAACAAGGGGTGACCCTGGGGCAGGTCATCTCGGAACTGGCACGGCAATCGCTGACGGCCAGGGACCCACTGAACGTACGCAATGGGGCTCTGCTTTTCGTGCCGAAGGCTCGCGCTTCGAGGCCTGATCTTCGGATGGTAAACGAATTGCGAGAAGAGGCTTGAGTATCGCTCTTTTAGACGTGAATGTCTTGGTGGCTCTCTTCGATCCTGCGCACGACAATCACGAAGACGCGCACCGTTGGTTCGGGCGGAATCGAAAGTACGGATGGGCGACATGCCCGATAACGATAAATGGCTTTATCCGCGTCCTGAGTAATCCGGCATATCCCACCGTGGAGGCGACTCCCGCAGAAGTGGCCGGCCGCCTGCGAAGTTTTTGCTCCACGACGGACCATCACTTCTGGGAGGACTCTGTGTCTCTCATGGATGAGTCGTTGTTTCGGCCATTGATGATCGGCGGACACCAGAAGATCACGGATGCGTACTTGCTTGGTCTGGCCGTTCGAAATCACGGCAGACTTGCCACGTTCGACCGATCTATTCCCTTGAAGGCAGTACAAGGCGTCACTGCTGGAAATCTCGTCTTGATCGGAAGCGTCTGAGCGTGACGGCTTCAGATTCGGCACTGCGGGGGCAGAGAGACGCTTGCTTTGAGTTTTGAGGCTTCGAGCTGAACTACACACTTTCCGGGTCCGTCAGCCAGCCGGACGCATCCGACCAATACTCAATCGCATCCAGCAACTCGCCAGCACATAAGGAGGAGTCCGCGAAGTCCGCGCGTGTTTCCAGTATGTGATGCAGTAAATCAACGATGGAACGTCGTTGCTCCGGCGTGCAGCCCAGTATGCGCTCATTTAGCCGTCCGTGGTTGCAGAGATGGAAAAGCAACTGGGGACCATACCAGCCGTGCGGCCCAACCGGCTGCGCAAGAGCAAGGCGCGCTAACGCCGGAAAATAATATCCGAACCCCTCTGGCGAGCTGAAGCAAATCGAGTCCCAACCAGGATTGCCGACATCCTCGATAGAAAGCGCCTAAATATCACGCGAGCCAAGAACTTCGTCGTGCCCGGTGCATTCCTCGCAGCGCATGTGATTAGTGAAGTGTCCAGGGCGTGTGCAGGTTGCAAATGCTTGCTGAACTCCCTCAACTATCTGGGCATCGGATGAGATCGGCATAGATTCCACCTCGCCCGATTTTAAGCTGACGTTAATAAGAGCAGTTAGCTAGCGCCTGAATCGTCATCGGAAGGTGGATCAAAAGCAGGTTGGTGAATCGCCCGGGCTTCGCTAAACTGAGTCTTGACCCCAAACATTCCTGTAGAAGAACAGCTCGCTTATCTAAAGAAGGGCTTGGCCGAACTCATCCGCGAAGAGGATCTGCGTGAACGGCTGAAGCAGGCCGCCGCGAAAGGCCGGCCGTTGCGCGTGAAGGCGGGCTTTGACCCGACGGCTCCGGATCTGCACCTGGGCCATACTGTGCTGCTGCGGAAGATGAAGCACTTTCAGGACATGGGGCACACGGTGATTTTTCTGATCGGCGATATGACCGGGCTGATCGGCGACCCCACCGGCCGCAATCTGACCCGCCCGCCCATGACGCGCGACGCGATCGCGGCGAATGCCGAAACGTACAAGGCGCAGGTTTTCAAGATCCTCGATCCTGAGAAGACTGAAGTCCGGTTCAACAGTGAGTGGCTGGAAGGCTTGAAGTGGGAGGACATGATCCGGCTGTGCGGACATTACACGGTGGCGCGGGTGCTGGAGCGCGACGATTTTTCGAAGCGCTACAAAGAGGGCATCCCGATATCGCGACACGAACTGCTTTATCCGCTGGCGCAGGGCTACGACTCGGTTGCCTTGGAGTGCGATGTGGAGATGGGCGGTACCGACCAGAAGTTCAATCTTCTCGTCGGGCGGGAGTTGCAGAAGGCCTACGGGCAGCCGTCACAGATTGTGGCAACCGTACCGATTCTGGAAGGTATTGACGGCGTGGAGAAGATGTCGAAGTCGAAAGGCAACTACATCGGAATCACGGAACCTCCGAAGGTGATGTTTCGTAAGATCATGCAGATCAGCGATGAGCTGATGTACCGGTATTATGAACTGCTGACGGACCTCAGTCTAGCGGAGATCCACATATTGAAAGCGGGAAACCCGATGGAGAACAAGTTGTCCCTGGCCGAGCGAGTGGTGCGCGATTTTCATTCGGCCGCGGACGGGCGCGATGCCGCCGCTGCTTTCGACAGCGAGGTAAGAAAGGGCCAGATTCCCACGGATATTCAGACGGTGGAATTGCCAGATGCCGGATGGCGTCTGGACAAAATACTTGCTAAGACGGGGCTGGCGGAATCAGTGAGCGATGCCGCGCGGAAGATCAAAGCAGGGGCTGTGGAGATCGACGGCGTCCGGCAATCTGAATTGCAAATCCAGCCGTTTCACGGAACGGTAACAGTGCGTGTCGGCAAGAGATGGCTGAAGATCGCTGCCGGATAAATGCTTTATTTGAGCGACAATCTGAGTCAAAGCGTGGCGGCGCTTCGCGCCCATAAGCTGCGCACCGTGCTGACGGTGATCGGATTGATGATGGGCGTCGCAACCCTGATCACGGTGATGACGATTGTGCAGGGCGCCAATCTCTATGTAGAGCAGAAGATCGCGAATCTGGGGACGAACGTGTTTCAAATTGCTCGCACTCCGTTCGCTGTTACAGACTATGGCGTGGTGATCAAAGCGCTGCGTAATAAACGGATTCAGATGGAAGATTTGCAGGCTGTCGCGAACGGATGCGTTGGGTGCAAGTCCGTGGGCGCCTCCGCCTCCAGCACGGTGCGGGCGCACTATAAAGATCGCGATCTAGAAGACGTCAGTCTCATTGGCCACACTGCGCACATGGTGGACATCGACACGCGCACGCTGCTGATGGGCCGCTATTTCACCGAAGTGGAGGATCAGCATTCAGCCGCGGTCTGTCTGGTTGGGGATTCGGTGGTGCAGCAGTTCTTTGGCGGCGCCAATCCGGTGGGGAAGACCATCCGGCTGGGCAATGACGAATTCACCATCATCGGATCGTTTGAGAAGATCGGATCAGTCTTAGGGCAGGACCAGGACAATTTCGTCATCGTCCCGATGAACGACTATTTTCGGCTTCGCGGCATGCGGTTCAGCCTGACGTTGAATATTCTGACCGCTCCCGGTAACGCCGCATTCGAACGCGCGCAGGATCAGGCGCGAATGATTCTGCGCGCGCGGCGGCATATCCTTCCCCGGCAAGACGAAGATTTCTTCATCGGTACGAAGGACAGCTACATCTCTCTCTGGCAGAGCATCAGCGGTGCGTTCTTCGCGGTGTTCCTGATGGTCAGCTCGATTTCGGCCGTGGTGGGCGGCATCGTGATTATGAACGTGATGCTGGTGTCGGTGACAGAACGAACTAAAGAAATCGGCGTGCGGCGCGCACTGGGCGCCACCAGGAAAGACATCATGCACCAGTTCCTGACGGAGAGCGTGATGCAGTGCCTGATTGGCGGCATCGTCGGAATTAGCGGCGGGTTCCTGTGCGCGCTGCTGCTGCGATACTTCACTGATTTTCCTGCATCGGTGCAAACCTGGGTGGCGATCCTCGGCCTGATTCTCAGTTCGGTGATCGGCCTGTTCTTTGGGATCTATCCGGCGATCCGGGCCTCGCGGTTGGACCCGGTGGTTGCGCTGCGGGCGGACTAACGCATGACTCGGCACGAATTGCGCGAAAACTTACTGGTGGCTTTCGACACACTGCGGTCGCACAAGCTGCGTTCTTCGCTCACCATTCTGGGCATTGTGATTGGAGTCACTTCCGTCATCGCCGTGGCTTCCATCATCGAAGGCCTCAACAAGTACATCCAGAACAAAGTGGAATCCTTCGGTGCCCGCACCTACTTCATATCGCGCATTCCGGTAGGGCCGCGCTTCGGCCGCCTGCCGGAGAAAATACGCATGCGGAAGTATCTGGAAGACACCAACGCTGCCTACTTGCGGGAGACGTGCCCATCCC
>JANYCV010000307.1 GCA_025360145.1 Acidobacteriaceae bacterium | reverse complement strand
TATTTCTGGTGGGCCAACATCAAGGGCATGCACGAATCCAGCGGTAAGGCGCTGCGGATTATGCAAGTCACCACCGTAATGGTGGTGGCATTTTTGATCTGGTGTCCATTGACGATTCTGATGCACGGAGCAGCACAGATTCCGCCCGCGCCAATTCTGGCGAACCTGCATTTCACCGGCGAAAGCCTGGGGTGGTTCGAGGGAACAATTTGGCCGTCCTTCTCCGTTGTGGCAATCGTCATAGCGTTCGGGCATTCCCTGCTCTCGATGAGCGGCTTTGAAACGTTGGCTCAGGTCTACCGCGAGATTGCATCGCCGAAATTGAAGAATCTGCGAATCACCGGAAATATTGTTTGCATTTACGCCGTATTGTGTACGGGGCTCATTACTCTGTTCGCTGGAATGATCATCCCGGACCAAATTCGCGTGAATTACGTGGACAACCTGCTGGGAGGATTAACAATGCACCTGGCTGGGCCTCCGATCCTCAGGATGCTGTTTCACGTATTCGTGGTGGTAGTAGGGGTATTGATCCTTTCCGGAGCCGTAAACACTTCGATCATCGGCGCAAATGGCGTGATGAACCGGGTGGCGGAAGACGGAGTTCTGGTCGATTGGTTCCGCAAGCCACACAAACGCTTCGGGACCACGTTCCGCATCATCAACCTGATTGCGGTGCTGCAAGTCTTCACCATTTTGCTGAGCCGTGGAGACGTTTATCTATTGGGGGAAGCGTACGCGTTCGGCGTGGTGTGGAGCTTCTTCCTGAAGGCGCTGGGGGTTCTGGTATTGCGATTCCGCCGGCACGATCAGGAATACAAAGTACCCGGCAACTTTACGATCGGCGGGCGGGAGTGGCCCGTTGGGCTGGCGTTAACCACCGGCGTGCTTTTCCTGGTTGCCATCGGCAATCTCTTCTCGAAACAAATCGCCACGATTTACGGTGTTGCGTTCACGGTCCTGCTCTTTATCGTCTTCACCGTCTCTGAGAAAATCAACTCGCGGAAAAACAAGGATAAGAAAGGTGGACTTGAGGTGTTCAACCTGGACATCCGTTCCGAGGTCACCGCAAATTCCGTCACGGCCAGGGAAGGCTGCATTCTGGTGGCGGTTCGCGACGGCAACAGACTCGGGCACCTCGTTAACATTCTTGAGAAGACAAATTTGCGGCGGCACGACATTGTAGTGATGACCGTCCGGCAGATCTCCGCAGGGGCTGGCGAGTTCGAATTGGCGGACAGCCAACTCTTCACCGATTATGAAAGGGAGCTATTCACGCGAGTTGTTTCGGTGGCCGAGAAAGAGGGCAAGCGCGTGGACCTGCTGGTGGTATCGGGTGTAGACCCCTTCGAGGCAATGGTCCAAACCGCCGCCCGGCTGAAGGCGACGCGCCTTGTGACCGGCGTTTCAGAGACCATGGATCAGGAAGAATTGGCGCGCCGGATTGGACTCGCCTGGGAAGCTTTAGAAGAACCCAGACACGCGTTCTCACTGGAAGCCATTTCGCCGGGAAGAAAGTCAATCTACGTGAATCTGGGGCCGCACCCGCCGCGGCTTTGGCCGGAAGATCTCATCCGGCTGCACGAACTCTGGCTACAGCTTTCGCAGGACAAGTTTGGTTCCCGGCTGCACCATCGAGACGTTGTGGGTGTGGCTCTTCGCCGCATGGAACAGGAACTGGCGGGCGAGAATAGCGCGAGCCTGCTGACAGCCATCGAGCAGGAATTAGAAGAACATAAGCTCTAGACACGCCCTGGCGTTGGGGCGCGTTGAACGGATGACGGAAGACTCGCCCCCCATGCGGCTGCACTGGCTTTCGGGTAGCGCCGCCCCACCTCCCATGCCGCAGCTATTGACCATCGTCCGCTTAGGGCAGCACCACAACCGAGCCGCGGGGGAACGCGAACTTTCGTCCGATCTCGTCGACGATGTTGATCTGGCAGGTATATTGGCCTGGCAATAGCTTCGCGAGCGGCACCTGGAATTGTAGCGGGAGTGTCGCGCGCCTGTTTTTTGCAAGTTGATTCAGCCGGACCGAGGGCGACTCGAAAGCCTTCTTGTCCCCCAGGAAGAATGAGACGTTGGCCGAGACGCTGACCGCTTTGGTATCCGCGTCCGTGCCCGTGTCATAGACTTCCAGATACACCAACAGGTTCTGATCCTTGCGGAAAGCACGGGTAATACTGGGAACCAATCGTTGCCCATCCTGCACCAGGGGATCGGCGGCGATCACCTTCTTTTTCGTACCTGCATCCCCCACTGCGGCCGAGAGCGGCTCCCGCTGACTGCTCCAAACCACCGAACTCAACTTCAAACCCGCACCGGCGGCGGCGGCCAAATCAGGAACCTTGAACGATGTTTCAAACGTCCCCATCTTGCCCGTTTGATTTTCGCGCGACAGAAATTTCAACTTGTAATCGCCCGGCGGAAGTGTGAAGCCTGTGGTGTATTGAAAGCTCTTGCGGGTGCGTTGCGCGGCGCCTGCCTCATTGAGTTTCACCTTGATGCCGTCCCTCACGTTGCCCGCCATGCGGCCCTTACTGTCGCGAACCTGGCCGATGAAATCGAACTCGGTGATTTCATCGGAACCTTTCTTCTTCATGTTGATCTGAGATGCGGGAATCTTCACCGAGACTGGTACGTAATAGGTATCCTTCGTTAACCGGAAATAATCCACTTCGAGAACCATGCGCAGGTCGGTGAGCGGATCACCCAACAGCAGCGCCTCTTCGAGTTGGCGCTCTTTATCGGCGGAGTTGAATTTTTCAAACTGTTTAGCGGAGAAGTAGCCCGAGCGGTAATCGAGGCTTGCCTTGATTTTCTGATCGAGCGACACTTTGACGCGGCGGAATTTCCCATCCTGCGCCGGGTTCGAACTGTAGTAGCCGAGGATGTAGTAGCTGGTGACATCCTTCTGCGCTTGGGTGATGCCGAGCGCAAGATCGTTGTTATCGAAGAAAGCTTTGCCCCCCGTGTCGGCGGCAAGCGAATAGAGCGTCTCCTGCTGGTCGTTCACCTTGTCGCGCTGCCCCCGTTGCGCCGAACCGGTGAAGACGCCGGTGCCGCGTTGCGAAGCCATACTTGCATCCCCCGCCGGCGGGCTGGCGATCAGGCCGCGCGAATCGATGGGATAAAACGAGACGTTCGACCGAACCGCCGCGTTGATGGTGGCGCGCAACTGAGATTGATTCTCCGTTCCGGTCTTGCTGATGCCGCTGGAGAAATAGACCAGCGCCTTCTTCTCCGGCAGCGCAGCCAGCATCTTCGCCGCCGATTCAAGCGCGCTCAATTTCTTGTCGGTATTGAAAATATTGAACTCAGTGTCATCTGGGATGAATGCCGCTCCGTTGTCCACTCCGGTGGTCGAATCGCCTACCTCGGCATCCGCGGCCAGCTCGCTGGATTCTCCTATGTGAAACCCCTTGATCACCGCCGCCAGGGTTTCGCGGTCGTCAGTGAAGTCCTGCTCCACTCGCAGCCGGCTGGAATTAGTCATGATGGACACCAGGTCCGACGTAGTCATATTCTTCTGAAGAAAGTGGAGCGCGGCTTCCTGCGCACGGATTTGGTCCGGAACCGGCATGGATGAAAAGTCAAACAGCAGAACCATCAGCCGGCGGTCCTGATAGCGAATCACACCGGCGGTGGTGGAGCTGATTCCCGCGGGGCGGGGTGGCGCCGACGCTCTGGACGCGGCTACGATCGCCAGATTCAGCGGCGGCGCCGCATCCGCGGAGAGCTTTTGAAATTCAAATACCGAGACAGGCTGCGGTTTACCGTCTTCGGTCACAACAAAGTCGCCCGTCTTCAAGCCCTCCATGGGCTTTCCGGACTTGTCTTTCACTTCCACGTTTACGATCACCAGATTGCTGGACGACTGGAAGGTGAACTCTTTTCGAGGCTCCTGTGCCGGTGCCAACATCGAAAGGCATGCTATCGCGGAAACAATTTTGGTCTTCATGTTTAGAACCTGAATCGCAGAGACATTGAAACCGTGCGCATGC
>JANYCV010000285.1 GCA_025360145.1 Acidobacteriaceae bacterium | reverse complement strand
TGGCGCGACGGCAAGCTGTGGTTCGCCGTTCCGCCCTCGCGTGAGATCTACCGGGTGGACCCGAAAACGTGGGTGGTGGAAGCCAAATTTCCGGCGGCGGGCAATCGTCCGCATGGCATTGGTTGGGAAGGGAAGTACCTCTGGGCGGCCGATTCGAACTTGAACGCCTTCTTCAAGCATGACCCGGAAACAGGTGAGATGGTGGAGAGAATTCAGTTGGCCGATTCCGATCCGCTGCCGCACGGAATGACCATCTGGCAGGGATGGATGTGGTATTGCGACGATGTGGGCGTGGTGTGCCGTTTTAAACTTTCGTAACAGGAGAATATGCGTCGAATTTCAATATTGTGTGGCGTACTGGCGCTTTCGCTGAACGCGCAGACGGTGAAGATTGTAGTTCAGAATCCGGCGGTCCTGAAGGAAATACAGGCGGGTGGCGGCCTTCCTTCGCAGGTTCGACTGGTTGCTGCCTCCGGCGCGGACCTGGCGAAGGAGATGGTGGACGCCGACGCATACGTAGGCGGGCCGTTGCGCGCGGACGAACTGAAGGCGGCCAAGAAGCTGCGCTGGGTGCAATCGTGGGGCGCGGGCGTGGAAGGCTTCCTGTTTCTTTCTGGAAATACCACGTTGCGGGATAGCAATATTGTGCTGACGAACAACCGCATTGTGGAGGGGCCGGAACTTGCGGATCATGCGTTTGCCATGCTGCTGAATCTGACGCGCCAGTTGCCGCGCTTTGCCGCAAACCGCGAGAAAGAACTGTGGCAGGGAAACAGCGCAGGCATTGTCGCGCTGAAGGATAAGACGGCGGTGGTGATCGGGGTGGGCGGTGCAGGCTTCAATATCGCGACGCGCGCATGGGCGTTCGGGATGAACGTGATCGGGGTCGATCCGCAGGATTACGCGTCCTCGCCCATCGTAAAGCGATATGTGAAGCCGGACCAGTTGGACGAAGTTCTTCCGTTGGCGGATGTGGTCTTCGTGTCGGCGCCGCACACCGAGCAAAGCCACCGGATGGTGGGACGCAAGCAGTTCGAGCTGATGAAGCAGAACGCGTACTTCATCGCCGTGAGCCGCGGCGGCCTGTATGATATCGACGGTTTGGTGAAGGCTTTGGATTCGAAGCGGCTGGCGGGCGCGGGCGTTGACGTTACCGACCCAGAACCGCTGCCCAAAGGTCATCCGCTTTGGAAGTTTAACAACGCGATCATTACGCCGCACGTCGCCGGGCGCTCCGATGTGGATTTTGGAAACATGGCGGGAACGGCGCGGGAGAATATCAAACGCTTTGTGGCGGGCCAACCGCTGGTGAACGTTGTGGATAAGCAGAAGGGCTATTAGTGTTCTGTCCCTGGCAAGAGTTGATAACCAGCGGGAGCGGTCGCACGAAGGCGTCCGGCCTCGTTTGTTTATCGTCGATCGTTAGACGAGACGGGACTGCTCGGCTGTGATCTCGTCCGCTGGACGGACCGCTATTGTAACTGGCGCTAGCCGGGGTATCGGTCGCGCCATCGCGCTTCGCTTTGCGCAGGATGGTTTGCGTGTGGTGCTGTGTGCACGCGACCCGATGGCACTGGATGAAACTGTCCGCGAAATCGAAAACGGCGGTGGCGTCGCGTTGGCTGTTGCGTTGGATCTTCGTTTGCCGGAATCGCCCGCGCAACTTGCGGCGACTGCGGTGAAGACGTTTGGCCGCATTGATGTTGTGGTCAATAACGCAGGAGCCACCAAGCGCGGGGAGTTTGAGCTTCTGACTGACGAGGAATGGACCGACGGGTTTGCCCTGAAGTTTTTCGGTGCCGTCCGCCTCACTCGCGCTGCTTGGCCGGAACTCAAGCGGCAGGCGGGGTCCGTGGTGAACATCGCAGGCGTGGGCGGGCGCACGCCTGGGCCTGAATTTACCATTGGCGGCTCTGTGAACGCCGCACTGTTGTCTTTCACGAAAGCGCTTGCGGATGTCGGCGTCAGGGACGGCGTTCAGGTAAATGCCGTCAATCCGGGCCCGGTGCGCACCGACCGCCTGGTTCGGCGTCTGGCGGCGGATGCGGCGGAGAAGGGGATCGATCTGGAGAGCGCGGCGGAGGAACTGGTGCGGTCGGCGAACATTACCCGGCTTGGGGAGGCGGAGGACATTGCCGGACTGGTCGCGTTTATCGTCAGCTCCGGCGGGCGGTTGCTGCAAGGATCGTTGATCGACATGGACGGCGGCCAGACGAAGACTATTTAGACGGTTGGCCGTCTGCCGACTCTTGCCTTCAGCCACCAATTGTGATAAAAAGTTTGAGTGTATTTTGGTGGAGGACTCATGAATCGCAATTCGTATGTACCCGTCATTTGTTTCTTTTTGGCTTCAACGTTACTGGTGGCGCAGGGAGAACGGGGTACTTTCAACGGCACGGTGACCGATGTCAGCGGAGCCGTGCTTCCCAACGCCGTGGTTACGGCAACTGAATCCCAAACGAACGTTGAAACGAAATCGACTACGACGGATGCCGGTGTGTACCGTATGCCGGCGCTTCCGTCAGGAGTTTATCAACTGTCGATTTCCGCACCGGGATTTCGCACTACGACCCAAGGCAACGTCACGTTACGTGTTGCCCAGACACTGACGGTCGATTTCAAAATGGAAGTAGGAGAGGTCTCCGACAGGGTTACGGTTTCCGGCGAAGCACCACTGATCGAAACTACTTCGCCCGAAATCGGACGCTACGTTTCCAAGCGGGAATTTGACACGTGGCCGGTGGCTGTCTCAGACGGCCAGCGCCAGATCCAAACGTTTATCTTCTCCAGTTTGCCCGGGGCGGTCGGTGGTACATTTCAGGGATCGATTAATGGCGGGCAGCAATATTCACACGAGATTCTGATCGAAGGAATGTCGCTCGGGCGTTTCGACTTGAATGGCGGCAGCAATAACGAGTTCAGCCCCAGCGCGGAGGCAGTCAGCGAATTCAAACTGCAGACCGGCACAATTGGCGCGCAGTACGGAGGAGGGCAAACTTCTGTCGCGAATTTCGCGATCAAATCGGGAACGAACCAACTTCACGGCGGCGTCTTCACCTACGTGCAGAACGACGCATTGCGCGCGAACAGCTTTTCAAATAATGCCATTGGCCGGCCTAAGCCGCCGTTCAAACTCTTTAACTACGGCTACGGCGTCGGCGGGCCCGTTTTCATTCCAAAGGTTTACGATGGCCGAAACAAGACATTTTTTTATACGAACCTGGAGAATACAAGGCAGCGCGACTTTACCTCCACCGGTCTGATCACATTGCCCACTATTGCATTTAAGCGCGGAGACTTCTCGCGTTTACTGAATCCTGCTTACACCGGGAACACGAGATCGGGATCTGTGGTGGGCACCGACGCACTCGGCCGACCGGCGGTGTTTGGGCAAATCTACGATCCGTCGACTACGAGATTGGTCAACGGAGCCGCGGTACGGGATCCGTTCCCGGGTAATATCGTTCCGTCCGGCCGTTGGGATCCGGTATCAGCCAAGATTCTGCAACTCGCGCCAATTACCGATCCATTCAACGACAATTTGCTCAATAATACGCAATCGATCAACACCTGCTGCCCTGTCTTCGACGAGCGTATCTATGCGGCTAAGGTGGATCATATCTTCAACTCCGCGCACCGAATGAGTGCATACTACAACGTCACGCGACGCATCCGGAACAACTCTCCCGGAGGCAGATGGGGCAATCCTCCGGGATCTCCCACCGACGTGTATCAGTTGCAATCCACACCGGGACATTTGGCGCGGATTGCCGAGGACTGGACCATTTCTCCGACTGTGCTAAATCACTTAGCGGTCGGTTATAACCGTTTCGGTAATTTCAACGAGAGCGTATACGTGGATCAGGATTGGGCATCGAAGATCGGACTGCTGAACACTGCTCCCACCACATTCCCGCGGCTGCAATTTGTCGGACAACCGATTCTGGGCGGCGGCATTGGCGCGGGAGGACAACTCGGCTCAAATAGTGCCGGATTCAGTTTTAACGGCAGCACGATTTGGCAGGATGATCTTACGATCGTGCGTGGCAAGCATAGTTTCCGCATTGGTACTGAAATTCGATTTTATTACTACAACATTCGCAACAAATCCGGCACAGGCCAATTCAACTTCAATTCACTCCAAACACAGTTACCCGGATTTAACGACAATACCGGGCACGCGTTTGCAAGTTTCCTGCTTGGCGCCGTAGACAGTACGACGCGGGGCATTACTGTGACGAATCCCGGATTCCGTACGCGAGCGCCATCGTTCTATTTTGCGGACGATTGGCGGGTCACCAAGAAGCTATCTCTCAATCTTGGGCTGCGATGGGAAATCATCGGAGGCATATACGAGGTTGCGGGCCGGACCTCCAATCTTGACCCCAGTAAGCAGAATGTAGGAGCAGGCGGGCTACCCGGTGCGCTGGTATTCGCGGACGAGCTGGGCCGGAAGGGGTTCGCGGAAACGAACTATAAGCAGTTTAGCCCGCGGCTAGGGTTCGCTTACGCGTTGTCGCCGACGTTCGTCTTACGGGGCGGGTACGGAATTAACAATATGTCTCCCGTGGCGAATTTCTCGTTGCCCTCCACGTTCGGCTACAACGGTTCGATCACGGTAAATTCGGCAAATACGCCGTTGCAGTTCCCGCAAGATCCAGTCCTGTACCTGCACGACCGCTATCCGGATTTCAACGGCGCGTTGCCGAATAAAAATCCTTCGCTGGCCAATGGACAGGGGATTACCTACACCGCCCGCGACTCTACGAGACTGGGCTACGTACAGAATTACAACTTGGGTTTCCAATACCAATTGCCGTCGGAATTCGTTCTCGACATGGCCTATATCGGCAACAAAGGGACGCGTCTTACTTCGCGCGGCCTTGACGCTCTGAACCAACTTCCGGTGGATTACCTGCGGTTCGGTGACAGGCTTACGCAACCGCTGTCGGCGAATACGGATTTGGCTCCGTTACCCTATCCGGGATTTAACGGAACGGTGGCGCAGGCACTGCGGCGGTTTCCGCAGTACCAGGGTGTCGGCCAATACCTTCCGAACTTCGGTTTCTCCACCTACAATTCGCTTCAGGTGACGGCGACGCGACACTTCACCCGCGGCTTCGCGCTTCTGGCGGCGTACACATTCTCGAAAGTGGTCACCAATGCGGAAAGTCCTATCGATAACTCCAATTCTCAAGATGTCTACAACCGCGGGCTTGAGCGATCCGTTGCGAGCTTCAACGTTCCGCAGTTCCTGAAGTTGACATGGATCTATGAGCTTCCGATCGGAGCGGGCAAGTTAATCAACGTATCCGGGGTGGCCGGCAAAATTCTGGGCGGGTGGAATGTGACGGGCATTCATAACTACCGCAGCGGCGATGCGCTCGCCGTGGGCACCAGCGGCTTGCGCGGTGATGCCATATTCAATGGTGGTTACCGTCCTGACGTGATTGGCGGCGTACCGCAAGTTACCGATCAGGGTGGAGCGATCGCCTTTGGCACGGGCACTCCGTATCTGAATCCGGCGGCATTCGCCCAAATCCCTCGCACCGCAGGCGGTATACCGTTGCGGCTTGGAACAGCGCCGCGCTATCTGCCCAATGTCCGCGGTCCGGGCCGGGTCAGCGAGGATTTTGGGATTCAAAAGCGATTCGCATTTACGGAAACCGTGAATATCGAGTTTCGGGCCGACGCATTCAACGTGTTCAATCGCGCCGGGCGGGGGAACCCGAATACGGATGTCACGAGTCCGCTCTTCGGAAGGATTACTGGCCCAGCCTATGGTCCGCGGAGTGTGCAGCTAGAGCTTCGTTTTAACTTCTGACGTGACTGTTTTTAGAAGCTCCAAATTAGTCGTTAACGCTTGTCGGCTGACGGTTCTGCTGAGCTTGTCAGCCTTTTCCCAACAGCAGGTAGATGGGCTCATTTCGACGGCCCGGTCGCAGATGGTAAATGGCCGTTTGGCGGAATGTCAGCGAACTCTCGACACGATTCTTGCCGCTAATCCGCGTGATACCACTGCTCTCAAGCTAAAGGCGGATGCCCACTATCTTGCCGGACAAGATGCCGAGGCGGAGCGGGCGCTATCAAAGGCGATAGCAATTGAGCCGCGCGATCTGGAGCTTCGCTACGCACTCGGCCGGATCTACTATCAGCAGTCGCGCCCGGAAGCGGCTGCCGGGCAGTTTCAAGAAGTGTTGAAATTAAGTCCGGCATCGTATAAGGCTTACGACAATCTGGGGCTCTGCTATCAGGCCCTCCGGCGGGATTCCGAGGCGATCGCCGCCTTCATGAAAGCTTTGGACCTAGTGCATGAAGCCCATCGCGAGTATGAATGGCCTTACGCGAATCTTGCGAGTTTTCTGATCGATCGGGGTGATTATGAGAGGGCTTTCGAGCTGGCTGCGGAGGCTTCGGCGCGGAATCCAAATTCGGCGCGAAATCTCTATCTGACCGGGAAGGCGCTGGTCAAACTCACCAAGTTCGACTTAAGTGTCCGTTGGTTGAAGCGCGCGACCGAAGTAGACCCGGATTATCGGGAAGCGCACTATCTGCTGGCGCGGGCCTATCGCGAACTTGGCCGGACTGAAGAAGAAAAACTGGAGCTGCGGCGATTCCAACAGATCCAGGCGAAAACACCTCAA
>JANYCV010000267.1 GCA_025360145.1 Acidobacteriaceae bacterium | reverse complement strand
TCAGCCGCGGACTCCTCTCTCAGCGAATTGCTCCTTTCCCTTTTCAGGCTTATGCGGTATTAGCCCCGGTTTCCCAAGGTTATCCCCCACTAAGAGGTAGATCATCCACGTGTTACTCACCCGTACGCCACTTTACTCAGGAGATTGCTCCCCCTTTCTCGTTCGACTTGCATGTGTTAAGCGCGCCGCCAGCGTTGATTCTGAGCCGGGATCAAACTCTCATTTGATCTTATTTGTCTCAAATCGCTTCAGACCAATTCCTTGGCCCTTCCGCGACTCGTATGTCACTCTGACCACATCCGCTCATGACGAATCACAAGCGTCCATGACCAGAGCAACGACTGAATTGTTAGAAACGTCTCAGTTATTACTCAAAGTTCTGACGAAGTTTTACTTTTGCGTCCAACCAGATTGTCAAAGATCTGCGTGACGTAACCAGGGATCTCGGTTGCCCTTGAAACCCAATCTGCCACCGGCCTCGAAAGCCGTTATGGAGCAAGGGGCACTTACATTTTTAATCAGAGCCCTTGCCACCAAAAATTGTTAGAGAACTTGTTTGAGAACTACGGGAAGCTACCAGTTTCGCTTTAGATTTCTCTAGCGGTATACTGCACTTAGCACCCTACTCGCTTTGCTTTACTGCTTGCTGCCACTCACTAGACTATCAGGCTTTTTTGTTCCTTGCAACCGTTTTTTCGTTTCGGCCGCTTTTTTCTTTCCGCCCGCTTCGTCTTGCTTGCTGCGACTCATTCAGAATAACAAGCCTTGGCCGTCTTGGCAAGCTTAATTTGAAACAATTTGTAAACTTTCTTGAAATTTTTGAAATTGCTTCGACATCGACTCTCCCGCGCCGGCGCCAGTCACCGCCCGCTTGCTCCCTGCGATACAGGGCAAATTTCTATTCTTGTTTAGAAACTTGGCTTTAGGTAGGATTACGCCCTCCTCGTCAGGCACATCCCTCGCATTGGCAATGAGATGTTTCTGTCTATGAACGGATTCCCCCATCATGAACTTCCTTCAGTTGCCCTTCTTCGGGTGGATCACCAAATGATGTTTCCGGCGCTTAGAGCATCCGCTCTGTTGAATATCACCCCGAGGTCACCCCGTCCGCGCGGGAGGAATGGGGATTGAGCGTGGCGTGGAGGATTCTCCTACTCAGCCGGGGAAGTGGCGGAATGCGCGGCAAAGAAGATACTTGCTGTTACGTGCTTACGTCCTTCGTCCGTGGAAGAACAACCTCGCAAAGATTGCTTTGAAACTCTCGCTTCGGGTCTTACTATCCTTTGGCTTCAACATATCCAGAGCGGTTATCCCCTCTCCCATTCCTCGCTGTTGCTCATCCAGGTGGCTCCGGCTACTTGTATCCGCCGTGGTCAGCCGGTGGTTCATCCGAACACTTGCTGACCCGCGCGGTTCAGTGCTGTTAGAGTGCCGGGGCCAGCAGTTGGGCTAGTTGTTCGGGTTTGTGTGCGCCGGATGTGATGGGATTGCCGTCGATGAAGAACGCCGGCACTCCGCTGACTCCTTGCCTTCGAGCGTTATTTCCCTCGGCTTCTACTTCTTTCCTGCCTCGGTTTCCGCTTAGGAAGTCGTTCGCGCTTATGCCGCTTTGGCTCGCGATTTTGAATAAGACTTCCGGCGCGCCGATGTCTTCCCCGTTTAGAAAGTAGGCCTGAAACAGATTCTCGACCAGCGTGTTCTGATCGCCCTCCTCCTGGCCTGCCAGCCAGATCAGGCGGTGAGCGTCTAGTGTGTTCGGAGTAAATTTGATAGCGTCAAAGCGGAAGTGGATACCGTCTTCGGCGCCGGCGGCTGCTACGCGGTCTTCCAACTCCTTCGATATCGTGGCGCTGCCAAATTTTGCGATGCGGTATGCCTGACGGTCCATTCCTTGTTTCGGCGCACCGGGATTGAGCTGGAACGGCTTCCAGCGGATCTGGGTGTCCTGTTTTCCTAACAGCGCCAGTGCCTTTTCGAGGCGGCGCTTTCCGATGAAGCACCAGGGACAGACTACGTCTGAGACCACTTCAATGATTGCCATCCATTGCTTAGATGCCGTGAGTGAATGAAAGTCGCAACGGCCCCGGTTGGTATCCTGAACGAGTATGCCTAAAGACGACAGGAAGCCGAACTGGTGGCAGGCTTTCTGGCAGAGCGTGGTCCGTTATGAATCCGAGAAGGTGACGCCGGCGCTGGCGTTTCGCAACGCTTTAGGTATTACACTGCCACTGCTGTTCGGGGTGATTACCGGTTCGCTTACGGGCAGCGTGATTGTCTGCACCGGAGCACTGAACGTATGCTTTTCCGATAACGAAGATCCTTATGCGCATCGGGCACGGCGGATGCTGGCTGCATGTGCGCTGGTGAGCGTGGCGGTCTTTGTCGGCTCCATCAGCGGGCATCATCATTGGACGGCGGTGTTGGTGGCGGCAGGGTGGGCGTTTGCGGCGGGGATTCTGGTTTCGATCAGCGGCGAGGCTGCGGATCTTGGCGTGGTGAGTCTGGTAACGGTGGTGGTGTTCCAGGCATTTCCGTCCGGTTGGGAAAGGGCTGCGTATTCGGGAATGCTGGCGTTTGGCGGAGGGCTGCTACAGATGTTACTCTCCTTGGCGCTGTGGGCGGTGCGGCGCTATGAGCCGGAGCGGAAAGCGTTGGGCGATTTGTATGCGGAGCTTTCGCGGGCAGCGTCGTCGTCGATTGCCTCATCGGCTGCCCCGCCGGCCAGTGCGCAGATTACGCTGGCACAGCATTCCCTGGCGGCATTGAGCCGGGATCATTCGGTGGAGTCGGAGCGTTACCGGTCGCTTTTAAACCAAGCGGAGCGGATGCGATTGAGTCTGCTGGCGCTGGCGAAATTACGGTCGCGGATGAAGCGAGAGGATGAGGGCCTGCCGGAGGTGGCAATTCTGGAGCGATGCTTTCCGATTTACGCGCGGCTGCTGGGTTCGATTGGAACTTGGCTGCTGACGGGGGAATCGGCGAAGTCATCGGCGGAGTGTTTAGAAGAGCTGAATGAGTTGACGGCGGCGATGCAGAATCCCGCGAGAGACGAGAGGTCGACCGTGGCGGCAATGGTGTTGGATGCGCGTCATCAGATGGATGCGCTGGCGGGGCAACTACGTTCCGCCGTGGACTTGGCGGCGGATGCGACACCGACCGGGGTGATGGCGTTTGAGCTGCGGGAAGCACGGAAACCTTGGAGCCTGCGGCTGAAGGGATCCTTCGCTACGTTGCGGGCGAATTTGACCTTGGATTCCGCGGCGTGCCGGCATGCCGTGCGGCTGGCGGTGTGCGTGGCGATTGGCGATGCACTGGCGCGGGGCTGGAGCATACGGCGGTCATACTGGCTTCCGATGACGATTGCGATTGTGTTGAAGCCGGATTTCACGGCGACCTTCAGCCGCGGCGTGTTGCGATTGATTGGGACTTTTGCAGGATTAGTATTGGCCACCGGGTTGTTTCACTTACTGCCACCGGCGCTTTTGCCGGAGGTGTTTCTGATTGCCGCGCTGGCATTTGCCATGCGCTGTTTCGGGCCGGCGAACTACGGAGTATTTGTTACGGCGCTGACGGCGATGGTTGTGGTCCTGCTGACCGCTACCGGTACGGCACCGAAGGATCTGATTGCGCCGAGGGGCGTGAATACACTGCTGGGCGGGGCAATTGCGCTGCTGGCGTATGCGGTGTGGCCTACCTGGGAACGCACGCAGGTTTCTGAAATGCTGGCGCGGTTGCTGGACGCTTATCGAGATTATTTCCGCTTGGTGCGCGATGGGTATCTACAGCCCGATGCGAGGTTCGACCATGAGCTGGACCGGGCCCGCTTGGCGGGAAGGTTGGCGCGATCGAACCTGGAGGCCTCGGTGGACCGGTTGATGGCGGAGCCTGGCACGACGCCGGAGCGATTGCAATTGCTGAGCGCGCTGATGGCCAGTTCGCACCGGGTGGTTCACGCCATGATGGGGCTGGAGGCCGGATTGTCGCGCAGCCGTCCCGTACCGGCCCGGGAGGCGTTTCGGAAATTCGCGAACGACTTGGAGTTGACGCTGTACTATCTGGCGGCGGCGCTGCGCGGCTCGCCGCTACACAGCGAAGAGCTGCCATCGCTGCGGGACGATCATCTGGCGATGGTTGAATCCGGTGATTCGCTCACCGAGCGGTATGCCTTGGTTAACGTTGAGACGGACCGGCTGACTAACAGTACGAACACGCTGGGTGAGCAGATTTTGGACTGGACGGCGATGCAGCCGGGCACGAAGGCCTGACTTACTTTAACGGCTTGATGCGGATGTTCTTGTAATACACGGTGCTGCCTGAATCGTGGCCCTGCAGTGCGATGGTGCCCGGGCCAATACGCCGTTCGGGGAACTCGTGCGTGCCTTTCCAATCGGCGGGTTGGGTCCACTGCGTTATGGTTGTGCCGTCCACGCTGACTGTGATGGTGTCGCCTTTGACGATGATGTGCTGGGTGAACCACTGATTGTCTTTGGCCACTTCGTTGGCGTTGTCCTTCACCATATACAGGCTGGCGGTCTTGCGGGGATCGTTGGCGTAGGTGTTGTTGACCTGCACTTCGAAGCCTTTCAAGGGCCAGCTTTTTTCCTGGTATCCGGTATCGATGTAGATGCCGCCGTTGGAGCCGGGGAGGGTCATTACGTCCACTTTTAGCTCATAGTCTTTGAAGTTGTGATTCTGGAAGCTGCCAACGTAGAAGCAGTGGCTGCGGTCGCCGTGCGCTACGATTGCGCCGTCTTTCACGGAAAATGTCGCGGTGTTCTCGTTCACCTTCCAGCCGGTGAGGTCTTTGCCGTTGAACAGATCGGTCCAGCCCTTTTTGGCGGCGCAGAGCGGGAGCAGCGTGAGTAGCGTTAGTGAGATGAGTCTAGCCGTTGGGATTTACAGGATGGTCGCGGTCTTGATGTAATCGAGATCCGGGAAGCTCTTCTCGATGTACGCGTTGCCTTGACTGGTGATTGCCCCCTGGTCGGGCTGTTCGCCGTAGCCGCTGTAGAGGTGCTCGATAATTTCCATGCCTTCGACGACTTGCGCGAA
>JANYCV010000260.1 GCA_025360145.1 Acidobacteriaceae bacterium | reverse complement strand
CTTCTGGAAGCAATGCAGAACGTAGATTGCTTCCTCGAATTTGGCGACGTACATCACGCGGTAGATGCCGCTCGCGTCATTGATGCGAATCTCTTTGGTGCCCGGACCCACATCGTCGAACGGCTTCCAGTCGGTCGGTTCAAGCCCGGCCTGGACCTTCCCCAACTGGAAGCCCGCTTCCTTCCGGGCGTCTTTTGGGAATGCCAGCAGATCGTCGTAGGCAGACCCTACCCAACGGATCTGTTTTTCATTGTCCATACAGCCAGCATGTATAAAATTTTATACGCGCCTGCGGGTGCAAGTCAAGGTGCTCGGTCAACGATGATCAGCGGGGCGTGGGCGGCGCTGTCAACAGAGAACGCCGGAGCTGGAAAGTGGCATTCCTGGGGGCCTAGGAATTGGCTCCCCAGGAACCATGGTTTCTAACCACCTCTCCATCCTTCGAGCCCAATACTCCTTGTATGACAATGCTCTACCCACCCTATGAGTAAGCGTCTTCAGGTTCTGCTTGCCGATCGGGAAGCTATGTCATCCGCATGGATCAACCGTACAGCCGCATGGCGGATATGCTGCTGGACACGTAGTATTACAACGTAAACGATCCGCGTCCTTACGACGATACAGGCTGGTCGTTGGGCGCCGTGAGCAATGTGAAAACGCTTCGCGGAACCGAGGCGAAAATACTGACCGAGGCCATGGAGTTGCTCGATCGGGATCCTTGCTAATATGCATCAACCCTTGCTAATATGCATCAACCGCATGACACTACATTCCTTGTCGTGTTGTTCGTCGCAGTTATCGTCGACCTCGGCTTGATCGGCGGCGGCAATAAAGTCCGAAGACGGAGCTAGACATGAAATTTGTATTTTCGCTGGCAGTGGTGCTGTCAGCCGCTGTGCTTGTTCCAGCCGCCGCCCCGAAAGCGAAGAAAGTCCCCGCCCCATCTACTCCCCAGAAGATCGACGATGGTTATTCCCAGAAGATCCGCGAATACACCACTGAGCCTTTCTTCCTGACCGAGATTGTGGACCACCTGCCGGCATCGGCCACGGTGCCCACGCCGGAGAAGGTGCTGGGCTATGCCATCGGAACGCCGAACAAGTTGACCTATACGAAAGACATCTACCGCTACATGCGCGAACTGGCGAAGACCTCGCCGCGCGTGCGCGTAATGACCGTGGGCCAGTCCGAGGAAGGCCGCGAGATGATGCTGGTGGCTATTTCCGACGAAGCCAACATCCAGAAACTGGAGCAATACAAACAGATCACGGCGCGCCTTGCAGATCCCCGAAAGACTACGCCTGCTGAAGCCGCCCAATTGATCGACGACGGCCTACCATTCTATTGGGCTTCCGGCAGCATCCATTCGCCCGAGACCGGTTCCCCGGAGATGCTGATGGAACTGGCCTACC
Source organism: Acidobacteriaceae bacterium (assembly GCA_025360145.1). GTDB lineage: Bacteria > Acidobacteriota > Terriglobia > Bryobacterales > Bryobacteraceae > JANXXV01. The sequence goes on along the minus strand of JANYCV010000260.1, from coordinate 2,351 downwards.
GTCTGGCCGTGGAAGATTCGCCGATGATCCAGAACATCCGGAAGAATTCCATCGTGCTGATTACTCCAACAATTGAAGTCGACGGCCGCGACAAAGCGGTGGACATCTACAATTATCGAAAAGCGAATCCAAACAAGATCCCGCCGTCGCTGGTGTATTGGGGCAAGTACGTGGCGCACGACAACAATCGCGACGCCATGGGCATGACGCTGGAACTCAGTAAAGTGATGATGCGGACGTTCCTCGAATATCACCCGACAGTGCTGCACGATCTTCACGAATCCGTTCCGTTCCTTTACATCTCAACCGGCATGGGGCCGTATAACCCGTGGCTCGATCCCATCGTGATCAACGAGTGGCAGAAGATGGCATACAACGAGATTGAAGAGATGACCAAGCGCGGCGTGCCTGGTGTTTGGACGCACGGTTTTTACGACGGCTGGGCCGCTAATTACATGTTCTACGTGGCGAACGGCCACAATTCCATCGGCCGCTTCTATGAGACGTTCGGTGGACGCGGCGCAGATACGGGGGAGCGCACTGTGGCTTCGTCGCAAACTTCGCGAACCTGGTTTCGTCCAAATCCTCCGCTCGCCCGCGTGAACTGGTCCCTCCGCAACAACATCAATCTGCAGCAGAGCGCGCTACTGCTGGGAATGAATTACGCCGCGGCGAACAAGAAACAGTTTCTCGAAAACTTCTATCTGAAGAGCAAGCGGTCGGTTGCGAAAGCCACCACCGAAGGCCCGGCCGCTTGGGTACTTCCCTCCGATGAAACCCGCCCTGGGCAAGCAGCCGAGCTGATCGGACTCCTACTGCTGCAAGGGATCGAGGTGCATAAGGCGGGCGCGGAGATTGCGTTGGCCAAGTCGAAGATTCCCGCGGGAAGCTATGTCATCCGCATGGATCAACCGTACAGCCGCATGGCGGACATGCTGCTGGACACGCAGTATTACAACGTAAACGATCCGCGTCCTTACGACGATACAGGTTGGTCGTTGGGCGCCTTACGCAACGTCAGAACGCTTCGCGTCACCGAGACCAAAATACTGACCGCGCCCATGGAGTTGCTCGATAAGGCTCCGGCCCCGTCAGGCGGCATAACCGGGACCGGCGCGGTCTATCTGATCAATCACAATACGGACAACACGCTGGCGACGCTCCGCTGGACTCTTCCAAACGCGAAGATGTCCGCGGCCGAAGTTCCCTTCGAAGCCGCTGGCCGTAAGTACAACGCCGGCAGCTTCCTCATCCGTTCCGGCGTCGAGCGGGCGGATCTGGATCGTGCCGCTTCTGCGCTGGGCCTCGAAATCACCGCGGTAGCTGAAGCGCCGAAGGTCACGATGCACGAGATCCTGCCGGCGCGCATCGCGCTGGTCCACAGTTGGCTCAATACGCAGAACGAAGGCTGGTACCGCATTGCCTTCGACAAGCTGAAAATCCCCTACACCTACATCTCCGACCAGAAGCTGCGCGAGACCGCGAACCTTCGAGAGAAGTTCGACGTCATTCTCTTCGGTCCCACGCCGGGGAGTTCGCAGCGCATCGTGAATGGCATCCCCAAGAATGGACCGGACCCGATCCCGTGGAAGAAGACGGACCTCACGCCGAACCTCGGCATGTCTCCCGATACCACTGACGATATGCGCGGCGGTATGGGACTCGAAGGCGTGGCGAACGTCCAGCGGTTCATCGAAGAGGGCGGCCTGTTCATCACAATCGCGGCAAATTGTTCCATCCCCATCGATTATGGCGTAGTGGATAGCGTTTCCATTCTGCCGGCCCGCGATCTGAAAGCCCAGGGCAGCGTGCTCAATTCCGCCATCAGCGACAAGGGCAGCCCCATCACATACGGCTACGGCGACAGGCTCGCGGTCTATTTCAATCAGGCGCCGCTGCTTCAAGTGAGCCGGACTGCGGGCTTCGTGATTCCAGCCGACGACGCGGCCGCGCGGCCCAGTGGCAGAGGCACCGCCACCGATTCCGACATTCCACAGGGCCGGCCGTACATCGCGCCTCCACCGAAGGCCGAAGTGAAGCCGGGCGAAGATCCGCCGATCAGCGACGAGGTTCGCGAATCGCTTCGAGCCTATTTGCCGGCCCCGGGAATGGCCCCGAGGGTAGTGGTCAAGTTCGTGGAAGAAAAAGAGCTGCTGGTTTCCGGGATGCTCTCCGGAGGCCGCGAACTCGCCGGAAAGCCCGTGGTGGTGGACGTACCGCGCGGGAAGGGCCACGTTCTGATGTTCGCGAACAATCCCATGTGGCGCGATGAAACCCAGGGCAGCTATTTTCTGCTGTTCAACGCCATGATGAATTATGCGAGTTTGGGCGTGGGGCAGAAATAGCTCTGC
>JANYCV010000249.1 GCA_025360145.1 Acidobacteriaceae bacterium | reverse complement strand
ATGAGGTTGTTGGGTTGAGGCGCGGAAAGGAAGTCGAAATCGGCGGCATTGCGGGCAAGGACCGGATCGGGCCGAAAGGCCTGCTGGCGATCATACAGTTCCTGTGCTGTGACGACCAACACATCAGCTTCCCGGGCCAGGTTCTTTTCCTCGTCGAGATTCCACTGGCTGATGCGAGGCTCGGCGGTCCAATTTTGCCAGTCGTCCATACAGTCGTAAATGATTCTGGAATTGAATTCCTGCCGCAGGTTGAGGCCGATGCGGCGCCAGAACGGAAACTGGAGAAGCACGCAGTTTTCGGTTATGGCGAAGTCTCTGTAAACCTCCCTGAGGGCGGCGGATATAGGTTCGGCATCTTCGCCGGAGAGAGAACCGGTATACATTTCGAGGTTTTCCCCGCGAAGATGGAGTTCCCATAAATCCGGGCGTAGCTGGATGGCTTCGTAGCGTTTGGGGTGCGAAAGGGGAAGGTGCCGGCCGGGGCTGAGCCAGAAGACGCGATGGCCGCGGCGGGCAAACTCGGCTGCGATCTGTTGCGGCCGCTGAAAGCGAAACTCGAAATCGAACACCGGAAAAACGACAACATCGTAGGTTTGTTGCGGCAGAATCTCAGCGAGCGTGGGAACGGCCGGAGCCTCGGGTTCCTGAGCTTCGGCTTCCTCTTCGGCTTCCATCCGGGCCGAAGGCTCTTCCGTAAGAAAGGACTCTTCCAACCGCTCGGGCATATAGGTGGAAAGATTGGGAAACTGCACATCGTATTCGACCAGGTCGCCGGGGCCTTGACCGGGCCAACTCAGTACCCATTTGCAAAACGAACCCAGACCGCGGCGAAACAGCAAAGTGTACGCTTTGCGCAGGGCAAGCATGATTTTCCAGGCCTTCTCATTCCGGTGGCTAATGAGGTTCCGCTGAAACGCTTCCTGATAATCACCCAGCCCCCCGGCCACTTTTCGCCGCACTTGTTCGGCCTGCCACAGCTTGTTGACGATGTATGTCTTTTCGAGCTTCCGGGTTTTCTCCTCAAGCTTCCGGATTTTCTTCTCAAGCTTTCTGCCTTCCTTCTCAATTTGGGAGATATGGATCCTGCGCTTAGCGATTTCGATGTTTTGCTCATTGACGGTCTTCCCGAAAGCGATTTCCTGTTTCGTTAGCAGGGCCGACAACTCTTCCACGCGGGTGGCATTGCGCTGGCTCTCTTCAATGTAGAAGCCCACCTCTTTGAGGAGCCGCGCCGTTTCCACGCGACCGGCGTCGATGGTCTGCAACTGCGCCTGGATACCGTACCGCAGCAACAGCGAGACATCGATTCCCAGAGGCTGCCGCGGTTCTGGTTCGTTCCGCAAAACATCCATCGCGATGGAGGCGTTTCTTCTGGCTTCTTGTTCGAGAGCCGCTTTCTGTTTGCCGATGGTGGCGCGCAGGTCCGTGGCGTTCTGAATGGCTTCCCGCATCAGGCGCGTGAGGTGCGCATTTTCTATCGATTTAATGTCAATGCAGAGATGCCCCAGTTCCACGCGCTGCATCAGTTGATCGACTTTCGGGTCGTAGCTTAAGGCGATCACGGGCACATTGGCGAGCATGCCGAAAATAATCGCGTGCAGGCGCATGCCGACGATTAGGTCGCATTCTGCCATCCGTGCGACAAGGTCCGCCGGGGAGAGTTCCTCTTCTACAATGTGGACGCGATCCTGGTGCTGCATCAAATTCCGGACGCGCCGCGAAACGGCGATATCGTTTTCAAGTTCTCCGCTGAGCTTTTGAAAGGGAAAGAATTCGATGTCGACGGGTTCGTTCTGTAAAAAACGGTCGAGAGCGGTGGCGACTTCGGTTTGCCAAAACCCCGCATGAACATCTACGTTCCAGTTGCGAAGCGAGACGCCGATTTTCCGGGTAGTGGATCTGGGGTTGGCATATTTGGACCAAGGTAAGGCGAAGACAGGGTCGGCGGTGAGCTGAATTTTCAAAGCTGGAACCGCAAGCGATTCCAGCAGCCGGCGCGAACCGTCATCCCTTACGGTGATGATCTGCGCGGCATCGCAGATCGCTTTTGTAAACAGCTTGCCGTGCCTGGAAAGCAGCGGGCCGGCGCCCACCGCGTAGAGCATGAGGGGTTTGCCGCAAAGAGAAGCGAGTATGGCGGAGGTGGCGTAGAAGCTGATGCCGGAATGATTGTCGGACAGAAACGCATTCGGATCGACGCCCCAATAGTCCTGGAACAAACCGCCGCCGCCAATGATCACCATATCCGCGCCGCGGATGGCCTCCAGAATTCCAAAGGCGTGGGTCCAGAGGATGGCTTTCACGTCATACCTGGCAGCCGTGTTTTCAGGTTCGGCCGAAGTGACAGTCACGCGCAGATCCGGCTGGAGGGCGCGGAGATGCGTGAGCATGGAGGTGAGGATCGCTTCATCACCGGCGTTGCCAAAGCCATAGTAGCCGGTGATGAAGATGTGGTTCCTATTCAATGATTCTCCCGTATAAGGCGATCTTTTATGGTGCGCTAGAGGCGGAAGTAACGCAAATGGAATGCGAAATTCCAATGCATAGGGGCGCGGGCGCCGGATGAAGCAAAGTGATTGTAATTATTTTACACTGGAGGGGAAAATGAGTACTTTCCCGCCGTTAGCCGGCGTTGTGGAACAGCCTGATAATCAATACCGCTATTTCGAGGAAGCTGGGTATGTGCCTGACTCAGGCGGGTACGGTATTGCAGCATTTCGTGGGCTGGCACTCTCGCCCGCGCGGACAACCTGATCTTCGCTTCCAGCAGCGGGACGAAGGCGTCCAGCGCAGTCCAGGGGGACCGCCCCACCAGTGCGGCTGGCAGAGAAATTAGCTGAGTGAAGCACATACCCAGCTCGAGGAATGAGTGATCATGAAACGGCAGGAGTTTTCGGGCTGGCTGCGCGCTGTGCTTGCCGGAGGCACGGCATTCGTTTTGTTTGCCCTCGAGACCAGGCAGGCTCTGCGTCCCGCTAGAAGAGAAGACAGGGGTGTTCGCACAGGCCGCAACCTTGTGATCGCCGGAATGGCCGGCATGGTGATGAATCTGATCGAGACGCCGCTGCTGAAGCGCGTCGCGCGCCACGTAGAAAGAAATGAGCTCGGCCTCGCTTACAGGCTGACCCGGAATCCGATCATGCGCACTGTAGCCGGAGTGTTGCTCCTCGATTACGGCCTCTACCTATGGCACGTGCTGACACATAAAGTTCCGCTGCTCTGGCGATTCCATCTGGTCCATCACATCGATCTGGATCTTGACGCCTCAACGGCGATTCGTTTTCACTTCGGTGAGATGATGTTGTCCGTACCCTGGCGGCTGGCTCAGGTCCGGCTGGCTGGCGCTTCTCCGCTGGCAGCGTCGATATGGCAAACCTGTCTTCTGATGTCCATCCTGTTTCATCACTCGAACGTGAGGCTTCCGATCAGAATTGAGCGCCGGCTCCGCTGGTTGATCGCGACCCCGCGCCTTCACGGCATCCATCACAGACCCCAGCAAATATGTCTCAACTCGAACTGGTCCAGCGGCCTGAGCATCTGGGATATCCTCCATCGCACGCACCGCTGGAGCGAGGATGAACAGCAATCGACGGGTGTTGCCGATTATCAGCGTTTGGAAGATGTAACCTTGGCGCGGTGCCTGACTATCCCGTTCACGCTGGCTAGTCCCGCAATTTCTCGCCCTCTCCTTTTGAAGGATTGAGCGTGCGGTCGCGATTCAGGCCAAGCTTCTGCTGTTCGTCCGGTGAAGAGCCTGCGGGAGGAACCCCGGCGCGCATTCTGACATCCCGCCAGAGAAGCTGCAGATCGCGACCGAGATGCCGCGGTGCTTTGTAGCCGTAAGCCCGGTATCGCCCCGGTGGGACTTTTCCTTTCCCCGAAACAAACTGCCCGAAACGGTCTGTCCACTCATCGAACGTGTTGAGTACGTCCGCTTCCTTCACCATGTCCTCAGCTTGGTTATCGCTGTACTTCTTCCCCTTTCCGAACTCCTTGTAAGTCCACAAGGCATCGGGTACTTCAATTCCGCCGTAGCGGCACTGCCACACAAGGGGCGCATAGGCGTCGCGCATATTTCCGAATGGCTCTGCATCGGGATTGAAGTAAGGTTTGTGATTCAGAATCTTTGGCCGGCCGGCCTCGTCTATCTCGTCGCCGCCGCCATCCCCATAGCAGAAGAACGCAGCAGTGCGTCCCTCCAAATGATTCAGACTCAGCTCCGGCCATTCGGCGGAGTGCTCCAGGGCCTGTGCCTTCTCCGGATTCTTGTGATCGATCAGCGCTTCGTTCGGATTCCCGCCGTTCATGCAGACAAGCCGGTCGAACATCAACTTGAGATTGCTGGACGGGGCGTACCAGTTAATCGGCCCAATGATCGCCCACGCATCCGCCACATCCAGCCGGGAATAGAGGTCCAGGTCCCACATGAGATCGGGTTCTGCCTTGCTGTCGCGCTCATAGCAGTTGCACGGCCACACGCAAAGAGCCATGGAGGTGGAGGCGCAGGCGTTGCAGCTCCGTATTTGCGAGCGGCTATAGACATTGCCTAAGTCTTCGAGATCGATCTCCCATTCCTGCGGCAAGCGGTCTGCCATTCTGAACATCAGGGTTCGCGACTTCGAATCCACGCCGGGGCAGTTATACTGCCGTCTCTCAGATCCTGAAATGAGCAGAACCCGGAACGGGCGCTCGCCTAAGGGTAAACTGCCGCTGCTATCCTGTGGTTTCATGCTGGCCTCACGTGGACATGGATGCCGTTTGAAGCGAGGGTGTTACGAGTTTCCATAGCCGTCATCACTGGCGGAATTGGGATCTCCACCGGTGTTGCCCCTATTTGCTTGAAGACTAGCCATGGATTTCACTGAGATCCGCCGCATTGCCATCACTGCGCTCTTTTCCGACGACATGCTTCTCGATCGGCTGGTGCTGAAAGGCGGAAATGCGCTGAGTCTTGTTTATGATCTCACCAGCCCCTCTCTTTCTACCTACCCCTCCACAACAAACTCCACCCGGTTCGACTCCCCAAAATCATTCAGCAAATAAACCTGCTGCGTAGCAGCCACCTCATATAAGCCCCGGCGGCACCAGTCCACTCAACATAGTCTGGCTGCCATACGACGTAGTCAGCATCGTCGCCCCCATCATGATCACCGTCCCCGGCGTGGCGTTTTCGCAATCCACCACCAACGCCGACCCAATGCCCGGTTGGTTATTAAAACTCTGCCGCGCCGTCGTCCCCGAAGGGTGTAGCCGCTTGATCTTCGAGCCTGCCAGCGGCCGCTTGGCCGCGGCGCCGCTCACTGTCAGAAATTCACCGGGGCGCATCTGGAGCGGTTTCCAAGCCGCGCTCCATTTCTGTTCGAAGCGATTCTTGTTCAGCTCAAAGATGCGCAATGATTCTTCGCTGGGCAGCTTAGCGAACGAGCCGTTCCCGAAGTGATGAATGAAGCAGTCGTCGGCCGCCACCACGCGGTAGCCGGCAGTCTTCCATGGATGGCAAGTAAGTGAGAAGGAGGGTATTTATTTAGGATGGGGGATGATGTCTGTGATGACGTAGGTGTCACCGGCTATGACGAAATAGAAGCGCCAATTGCTATTCACCCGCGCTTGCCAGAGGTCGCGTGAGTCGTCGTACTTCTTGGCATGCAGGGACGGGTGCTTGAGATTCGTTTCGAAGAAATCCAACCTGTTTGAAGAACGCCTTGCGGACGATTATCGGCGCGGATTCCAGAGCATCCAAAGCACGGGGGACATAGTCGAGTTTCATTAAGAGCGTTTGCGTTGTTTAGCGGCGGCTCTCTTCTTCAACTCTTGATTCATCGAAGCAATTAGTTCATCCGCGGTATGGAAGGGACCAACAGTACGGCCTTTTTTTACGTCTTCCAGACCCATCGCTAGTCGGGCATCAATGACCCGCCGCTGCGCTGGGGTGTACTCTTCATCGGCGTTCGGAAACTGAGCGCGGTCGATTACCAACTTTGGAGTGAGGATAATTGTGCCGCGGTGGAAGGTGGCTTCCACCAAGTCGCCTTCCACAATGCCGGCCTGCGTGCGCAGGCGGGCGGGAATGGTCACCTGGCCTTTGTGTTGGACTTTGACGAGTGTACTCATAAAGGAGAATCGGTTAATTCAGAAACCTGGAAGGCGATCACAACGCTAGAACGGTGGGCGATGCAGACTTGGAAGAGATTGCTCGATAGAGGGCGTCGGGAGCGAGATCGGCTCCGTTTGGCCAGCACACTGCACCATACTCGTCTACTCGTACTTGCGAGAAGAGAGCCGGATCGCGGAGGGGTTCGAATACAGATCCGAAAAGCCTGGAGGAAAGATCTACCATCCCGCTTGTGCCATCGGCGAACACCACTTTTAACGTGTACCCTTGACCGGCGCTAACCCGAATGATTCGATACATTCCATTACTCCAACGGCTGAATGGGACTCCAGCGGACTATGCTCCTGCCCTTTGTTCCAATTATCGCGCAGCTCTCCCTTGTGAAGCTCGGCCCAATCGAGCACTAGCCCAAGGGCTCGGCGCGGAAGCTTTCCTTCAATGACCTCCATCGTCTCGATAGCGATCTTTGCTTCGTGCTCCCCATAGATGGCGTGAAAGTGAGGGGGTGGGTGATCGTCATAGTACATCCGGATGACGATTCCAAAAAAGATGCTGAGCGTTGGC
>JANYCV010000239.1 GCA_025360145.1 Acidobacteriaceae bacterium | reverse complement strand
CCAGAGCTGGAAATGTTTCGTTTCGGAAACGGCGGTAGGGCTGATCGCGGCGCGACACCAGCTTTACCCATTTGCGATCCGCTCCCATGGCTTCGAGTTCGTAGCCCCGCGCACCATAGCTCCACAGCCCCACGCGGTCGATCGATGCGGGGCCGGCCAGCGTCACCGTCAGAGACTGCGGGAACTCGTTGGGTGTCAGACTGCGCCAGGATGTCTCCGACGCAGTATTTCCGTCGATTGCGCCGACCGCCGGCTGCGTGCCTTCTTCCGACGTGGATTCGGCCACTGCTCCCAAGGACGAGAGGGCCAGATTGCTGCCCCAGTTTTGCTCTACCGGTAAAATCTTTGCTTTTGCAGGAAGCACCAGATATTCCGGAAATGTTCCCACGGACAGCGCGAGTTTCCCATTGGCCACTTTCACCGGCAACGCGTTGCCGAATGTGTCGAACAATTGAACGTCGGCACTGTCCGTCTGGAACTCGATGTCCGTGGTGGTCTCCTGATCGCGATTGCTTGAGGTCCATAGAACGATCACGTGCCGCTCGCCGAATGCCGCACCACGGACAGTTTCGGCGTTACCTGCGTAAGGGTAGAGAAAAGCTCTGACATCTTCAAGCGAACCGAAACCAAGTTTTTGCGCTCTGCCCTGTCCTTTTACAAAACCAGTATAAGTGCGCATCGCCACGGCCGCGGGGGTCAATTGATTGGAACGCAGCCAGAAATCGAGGTAGCCCATTTGATCGGTGAAGTAATAAAAATTGTGGCGATAGTCGATGCCCATGATGGCATCCTGCCATGCGTATTGTGAAACCAGGTACTTCATCATTTCGCGCAATGCGTCAAGATCACTCCAGCCGCCATGCCCATATCCCGCTTCGGTGAAATGGATGGGCTTGCCGGCGTCGCCATTGGCAGCGATAACCTGCGTAATCCGCGTCATCGACTCGATCGCCGAACCGTCGTCGAAATTACCGGAATACGGATGAAAGCTCAATTCATCCGTCAGGTTTTTCAAGCCGAGTTTGTAGAGTTCCTGCAAGTAGCGCGCTTGATCCCCGCTGATCCCGCAGAGCACCGGCCCCACCACTTTGGTATCGGGTGAAGCTTTCTTGATATTCTCGTAGGCCGGGCGCAGAAACGTATCTACATATTCTTTCGGTTGCAACGTGCCATTGGGCTCGTTGATGATTTCCACGCGCGGAATTTTCTGTGTGCTCTTGCCGAACACTTCAAAGCACCACTTGCCGAATTTGACGGGATCGTTGCCGACCTCTCCTGGCGGCCCTTCGATAGCGTAGGAAATATTGACATCGGTGTTTTTGACCTGCGCCAGCCGTTCGGCAACAACCGTGTCCAATGTCTTCGGATCTTTTTGGATGTTCTCACGCGTGAGGCCCAGACCGAGTGTGTAATCCGTTTGCATCTGGTTGGCAAAACTTTCGCCCATATTGGGCTGGCGCTTGAGGATTGAGAACAGAAAGCGCTCTTTTCCCTCAAGGAGGCTATCGGCCGGATCGTTGACTGTAAAATACGCGCGGTACCATCCCAGTTTCTTGAATGGAAACGGAACCTTGATCACCAGCGGGTCCGCGCCGCTCGACAAATCCAGCGGCACGGCGCCCTTCAGCACCGTTTTTTCAAACGCATCCTGCACTTCATACTTGATGCGAAGTCCGGCAACCTGAGCCAGTTTCAGATAATCCTTTTTCGCGATCTCGAGCGTGGCCTGAATTTTATCGTCGTCAAAAAAGACTCCCGGAGTGCGGGCTTCAACAATTTTCATCGGGGGCGCGCCAAGCACTTTTTTAGTGCCGCGCTCGGCGATCAATGTGTAGACATATTCACTGTTGGCGACGTAGCCTCCGCGGGTATAGCGATAGCCCCCGACACCGCCGTTTTCATTGGGATTGAAGGGATTGCCGGCGCCTTCGTTTAGAATTCCCAGCGTGGCGCCGTTTGAAAAATAATACTTTACCCGCATCCACGGCGTGCGTCCCTCCAGCACCGGCACCGGGATCGCTTCTTTGTGGTCCAGTGAACGCACCATTTGGGCATCCGTTCCGATATCAAAGCGCATACCTCGCCCCGAAACCTGACCTACGGTCGAGTATGTTCGCACATACAGGAGCGACACCTGCGGCTCGTAACTGATCCGAAGCGCTTTTTCCACCAGTTTCTTGTTATCTTCGGCGCTGAAATACGCGAGGATCTTTGTCGGCGATTCCTGAGCAACAGAAACCTTTATGATGGGCCGTTTTTCGAGATCGATCGATGTCTGTTCGAGCACGGTCATCCCGTCAACCGTCATTTTTCCCACCAAGCCGCTCTTGCCGTCGATGCGTGCTTGATAGATGGGCGTGGTAATGACGTAATCGTCGCCGTCTTTCGCAATCTTCACATCGCCGGCATTGGACTCGCCCGCGCCGGCCGTTGAGATCAATGAAGCGGTTATCGCAACGGTTGCGCAGGTTATTAGAGAATAGAGAATTTTCGGCCGGATTGATTTGAATGGTGAACGCACGTCCGAGGCCTCCTTCAATCGCAGCGGTGAGATTCGCCGCGCGAAAATGTTCTTCTAGAATTCTATGAATTTTGGGTGTCTACACCAAAGGGAGATTTGGCGCGGGAAGAAATGCGCTGGAATTGTTCAATTCAGAGCGGGATATTCGCGTTGGAATTGAGCGGTCATTGAAAC